>NZ_JBBMEP010000014.1:0-82386 GCF_040096475.1 Faecalibacterium faecis
GGAAAACAGTCGGCATAAGCATAAATCATTCCTCCAATCCCGGCGTTCGGGTCGGGGCAAAAAATCTGAAGCGTCCACTCGGAAGAGCTTTCCGGGGAGTCTTGCGGCTCTCCTTTTTCCCTTCCTCCTGAGCACGCCACTGTTATAGCACTGCATTTTAGCACTGTCAATAGTAGAGTGCTAAAATTCACAAAAAAATAATACTTTTGCAACAATATCTTGTATCTGTCTTTCCCCCATTACCACAATGAGACAAAAATCAACACCGGGAGATGGAATCGCACACCGTTTTCTTTCCGGCCTATCCCATTTTGGCGCAAAAAAGCTAGGATTCAGTTGTTTTCCTGCTGCTTTGTATGATTTTTGCCATCGTTTTGCAGCCGCTTTTCCAGTGCGGACTGCTTGGCAAGAATGGCGTTTACTTTATCGTACAGGTCCTCGATCATGATCTCGGTCTTCAGGTTGACTTTATAGTCATTTTCCGCTCTGCGGCGGTCTTTTTCCTCCTGACGGTTCTGGCTCATCATGATCAACGGTGCCTGAATTGCCGCCACACAGGACAGTACCAGATTCAGCAGAATAAACGGATACGGGTCAAACGCTTTGGCAGCCAGCACCGTGTTGACCACCATCCAAAGAATCAGAACACCGGTAAAGGAAAAGATAAACGCCCAGCTTCCGGCAAATTTTGCAATGGAATCTGCTGCACGCTGCCCCAGCGTATACTTTTCTTTTTCGCTTTCAGGACTGACGGAGATCTTACTGTCTGCCAGCAGATTCAGCACTTCCTCATCGGTCATGTCGTGCCGGATGTCCTTGAGCACTTCTTTTAATAGTTTTCTGTTTTCCTTCATAACGGTCACTCCTCTCTCATGGATGTTCTTGGGTGGTAAACGGGAATTTATCAGTATCTCTTTTTGCATGTTTTGGGTATCGTTGCTTCATAACTCATATCAAGCAACATTTTGATTTTGTCATCTGATACGCTGCACATCCAGTGCAACAGTAATCCAGCTATCCTTGCTCATGTGATACGCCGGGAAGAAGCCGGGTTCCTCTCGTAGTGTGCCAATCAGAATTGGGTCACATTTGAAATCGACCACTTCCAGCATTTCTTCGCCTTGCAGCCCCAGCTTGTTCTTTGGTACATCCATAATCAGAGCAAACCACTTCCGATTATTACAATGCCGGAACACCTCATAATTCGGATATTTGAGCCACGGATAATCTGTCTCGGCGTTATATGTCTGATTCTAATTCTGCGCGTTTCATAACCTCACCTCTACAACTTCTAGCTTTCTGCATGTTACTATATAGTTTTGATTACCTGTTCTTCTGCATTTTGGCCGAGGGATAATCTCTTCGTTGAAAAAATAATTGACCACGATAGGCGGATCGTTGAACGGGCGTTTGATGGAATCATCATCCCGGACATACAGTAGCCCTTCCTCTTGGCAAAACTGCCGCATCTGCGCATCCAGCATTGACCAGTAGCTGCGTTCTTTTTTATTGTAAATGGTATCGTACAGCGGCAGCAGGTCTGGATGTTTTTCCGTTATATAGTCAAAAATCGTTTTCTTATAACCGCCCCGCAAGTTTAGGTTTTCCAGCCAGACCAAATTACATTGATTCTTCGCCCGGTGGATGATGGAGGGCAGGTCGGTGAGGCCGGGGAAAATCGGCGAGATAAAGCAGGTGGTGCGCACACCAGCATCATGGAATGCTTTCATAGCGGCCAGCCGCCGCTCAATGCTCACTGCATTGTCCATATCAGCGCGAAAATCTTCGTCCAGTGTGTTTGATCGACCAGGATACCCGCGCATTGGGGAATGTTTTAATGAGGTCAAGGTCACGCAGCACCAGGTCAGACTTGGTAGCAATACTGAGGCTACATTCGCTGCCCTGCATCTGCTCCAAAATGGCGCGGGTGCGGCAGGCGGTTTCCTCCAGCGGCTGATATGGGTCGATCACGTAACAGAGAAACAGTTCTTTCCCTGCATACCGCTCCGGGTGTTTGATTTCCGGCCAAAATTTAACGTCTATGAACTCTCCCCAGGGCTCCGGGTGATTGGTAAAACGCTTCATAAAAGATGCGTAGCAATATTTGCAGCCGTGGCCACAGCCCACATAAGGATTGACCGAATAATCACTCACAGGCAAATTGGATTTTGTGAGGACGCTTTTTACTTCAACGTTTCAGATGATTGGCTCCATTGTATGTATGCTCCTTTGATTTTGCTTATTTTTCACGGGACAGTTTCATCATATCCTTCATATCGGCAAAACCGATTGTTTGATACAGCGGCCTGCCTTTGTTTGAGGTTTCAAGATAAATTTTTGAAATATGCCGCTGACGAGCCTGCTCTACAAGCCACCTGACGATTCTGTTCCCTATGCCGTGTCCGCGAAACTGCGGCCGGGTATAAATGTTCATCAGGTAGGCACATTTCCCGTTTAGATTGTCCGGTGAGGGCATCTCATGATAGAGGCATATCCCGCCGCAGCCGACGATTTCCTCCCCTACGTAGGCAAAGCAGGCAATATGTCCGCCCTGCGGCAGTTCTGTTTGATAGTAGCGGCGATTTTCCGATTCCAGCTCTGTTACAGACCGCTCCGAGGGGATGGAGAATACCTCATGCAAGACTTCCATTCGCCATTGCATCAATACATTCAGGTCCTGGATCGTGGCCTGCCGGATCTGAATCTCCATTATAATGCCCCCGCTTTCATTACCACCGGCAGTTTCGACACATCCGGCTTACCGTTGACATTCAAAGGAATCTGCTTCATCTTCACAAAGAACTCTGGGATCATAAAGGAAGTCAAATTTTCAGACAGTTCTTTTTTTACTTCCGAGACTTTCAGCTTATTGTCGGAAGGCACCACATAGGCGGTCATATAGGACAGTCCATCCTCGTCTGTAAAAGCCCGGACAATAGCCTGCTGCACATCCTTGCACCGATAGAGCCGGGACTCCACCTCGGCAAGTTCCACCCGCTTGCCGTAAATCATGATCTGGTCGTCCTTGCGGTGCAGGAATGCAATGTTGCCATCCGGCAGGATATAGCCCAAATCGCCGCTGCGGTACATGGTGCTACCGTCCGGCTGCCGCTCAAAAGCTCTGTTTTCCTCGGCATGGTCGCCAATGTAGCCCAGAGATACACCGCCGCCATAAATGCAAATCTCACCCGTCTGCCCTTTGGCAACCTCGTTGCCAGACTGATCCAGAATCCTGATTTGCGCACCTAGTACAGGATGACCGATGGGATAGGTACCGTCCTCCAGCACAGTTCCACTATTACAACGGTAATAGGAGGCGCAGACCGTTGTCTCGGAGGGGCCGTAGGTGTTGTAAACCTCTGCTTTGTTCAGCAGGTGATCCACATAAACGCCCCGCAACACATCGCCGCCGCTGATAAGCAGCCGCAGAGAGGACGGAATGACAGACAGGTGGTTCATTTCTGCCAGCAGATACGGAAAGCCGCTGATCATAGTCACATGGTGGCGTTCCACAAAAGCCATCAATGCATGGATGTCGGCCTTATCCTCGTCAGCGGGGATGGCCAGAGCGGCACCATTCAGCAGACTGGTGAACACTTCCTCCACAAAGATGTCAAAAGAACAGACGGAATATTGCAGCATGACATCACCGGGGCCGGGATGGAACTCGTTGGCAAAGGCACGGACATAATGGCAAACATTGCGGTTGGTGACACAGACACCTTTGGGCCGCCCGGTGGTACCTGACGTATACAGCACATAGGCGGGGCGTTCCGGGTCTTCGATGGCGTTGCGCTTCCAGGAGGGCGTCTCCACGCCGCAGATCTCACAATCTGTATAGCGGATGGGGAAACTGCTCAGTTTGGGCGCAAAGGCGTGTTCCGTCAGCACAAAATCCACCTGTGCCTCGGTCATCATGTCATGGATGCGCCCGGTGGGAAAATCCGGCTCGGCTGGGACATATCGGCCGCCGCATTTGAGTACCGCCAGAATCGAGGCAATCATCTCGGTTCGGTGACGCATGACGATGCCGATGCTGTGTACTTCCTGCGGAAAGCTGCACGTGATCATATCCACCATGTTGGACAGCTCTCCAAAAGTCATGGTGCGGTCGTTTTCAATGATAGCCGGGGCATTTTCATGTTCTTTAACTACCTTCTGAAAAAGCGAATAGATCGTATCCATCGTTTTATCTCCTTGTCGGTTTATCTATTTAATATCCAGTGAATGCCAGCCGCTGTGCGCTTGTTGCACGCCTGATAGTGGCTGCCACTGTTCAGTACGAAGGTGGTTTCGATGCCTTTCCCGTGGCACAGTGTTTCTATCTCCTGCGTATTCTGCTGCACAACGTTCAAAATCGGATTATCGGTGGAGCTCTCCTTGTCTCCGAGAGAAAAATACAGACAGTCAGGTTTGCGCTTCATCTCATGGGAGCACACATATTCCATGATGCCATCAAACCAGAAGGAACCTGACATACTCGCTGCGCGGGCAAACACATCCGTTTGGTAGAGAGCGTAGAGGGCGAACAGCCCGGCCAGCGAGTAACCGGCGAGGCCCCGCCAGGCGGGCGCACCGGGAAGGAGCGCTTCCGCTTCCGGCATAATTTCATCCAGAAGCAGTTTCAGGTAATCATCCGCACCCCCGGTGCAGGGCGTATCGTGTTTAGAGATCGGCCCCATATACCACGGTGTCATGTCATGATCCCATTTCAGCTGACTGACCGCCACCAGACTGAAATCTGGGCAGCCGAGCGCCATCAGGTTTTTATACACACTGTTAACGGCATTGGAAAAGGTGTTGAGATAGATAACTGGGCTGCCCGGCTTTGCGCTTGGGTATATGTCCACTCTTTTTTGTTCTATGGTTAAAGAAGTCACCTTGTTGCCTCCTCTCTTGACGATTCATTGTATAAATATTGTACGGTATCCGAAAACGAAAGCAAGTACGCAGAAAGTTCGTACATAGTATCAAACTACTGACCAAGGCTATAAACAGGAGGAAGTAGCCGTTGGCGATGTTGTCTGTCTATATGTTACGGCCCCGGTTTCCGCTGTTCTATATCGGTGCGAAGCTACAGAAGTCAATATTCCTTACCATTATGATGATGGCAACGTACATATGAACCATGTGATGAGATTGAAAAAGCTGGATCAGTACAACCCGTCTTTTCTCCCGTTTGAGAAGCTGAAAGCCTATGGGATTGGTGCGGTACGTGGGCCACGAAGAATGCCTCACAGTCTGATTTGCGAACTGGAAAGGAATCGGTATGAGCAGTGATATTTGGAATCCCTGGCATGGCTGCCGCAAATACAGTGAGGGCTGTGACCACTGCTATATGTACTATCTGGACAATGAACGGGGCAAATCAGGCGGGGAAATTTATAAAGTCAAGACAAATTCCGATTTGTCGAGTTCAGTATACCACACCAAATGCAAAAAGAGAATATGTACGCCGCCCGCAGGCGGCAAAAGTCAGTCCGGGGGAAATTCCAGTTCGGCAAACTCTGCATCGGTCAGCAATTTCAGCTTTTCGATAACTCCCTCCGACAACTCCCGCAGGGCAGTCTCATCGGGCATCAGGTAGCACTGCATGAGCCGCAGTTCGTGGATAAGCCCCAGCCGGGTGCCGGTGTTGTAGAGCATCATCAGCATCAGTTCTTCATGGTCAAAGTTCATGGCCATCCCTCGCTTTCCGGCATCCAGTTGGATTGCACTCCGGGGCATCGCACTTTTCCCTGAGATTCATCAGAACCGAAGCACGTTCCGGCTTTTTATCCAGAAACCCCTGTAAATCTTTGAAGCCGATGCTGTCCACATAATGCACAGACACCTCGCCATTGCGTTTAAGTGCAATCACATCGCTGACGGACAGGCTGTGTCCCTCAAAATCCTGCGGACGGGAGAGGTTGAACATCTGAAACAGTTCTTCCAAAATCTCGTTGTTCGGCACATCCTGCCACATGGCGGGCAAATCAGCATAGTAGGTGACCTCATAATGCTCCGGGTCTGGCGTTTTGCCCCGACGATGCAGTTCCCGCATGGAAGCAAATCTTTCATCGGGGATTTTTTCGTCATGCCGCAGCTGCATCACCATATAAACATCGCACCCTGCGTTCAGAAACTTCTGCGGGATGTCTGTCATGGGTTCACCGTCAAAATTCTGGTTCCATTTTCGCTGCATCGTCCACCTCACAGTTCCGGTGCAGAATGTGCAGAGGATTTTGGCGCAGACGTATCACTTGCCAGTTCTGCCAGCTTTTCCAGTGTGGAAGGGCGATGGTCTGCACTCAGTTCCTCGGCTTCCGCAACTTTATCCATGACGGCATCGTAGTCCTGCAACAGCCGCCGCCCCTTTTCCATGTGATGTGCTTTCAGAATCTGCTCACGGGCTTCCTGAATGGTCAGTTCCGGGGCATCCAACTGCCCGCCGTCCATCACGGAAAAATCGCTGTGGTAAATGGTGTAGTTCCATCCATCCTCACAGGACTGGATGGCAAGATAACCTTTGCCACCCAGTTCCCATGCGGCCTGCTCGTCCTGTGTCTGAATTTCGGGGTAGAAGTCGGCATGGTTCCGCTCCATGACCTCGGCAAACTGGCAGATGTGGAACACATTGCCCAGACCGCCCATGTCAAAGTGATAATCATCCAGATGTTCCAACCGTGCCGTAAAGCTGCGCCCATCCGGGTAATCCACCTGTACAACGCCGCCATCTGGAATGCGGTAGAGATCGTCATAGTGGCTGTTGATGAGACGAATATCCTTCGGCAGCGTTTCCGGCTCCCAGATGCGCCGCCTGCCGATGCCCGCCTGCGGGATGTTTTCGAGAATCTTTACGCTTTCCTGTTGGATGACCTTGCGGTCATCGTCCGAAAGTTCAAACAGATACCAGTTCCGGGCAGCAGAAATGGCGTTCCTGCCATCGGGCGGCAGGTTCTTTTCCGAGATCTGCCCGCTTTCCAGCGGCTCACCAGTTACCTTGTTGTAGGTGGCAAAGCCGACGCCTGCACCGTTTTCCCGGAGGTGGAGATAGCGTTCATCGTTGATAAGGTAGACCGCTTCTTTTTTCTGCTCCATCAGCACCCACCTTCAAATTCCAGAGAAAACTTGCTGCGGCCATCCGCTTCACAGGACAGCAGCACGGTGGCGTTGTAGGTCTTTCCCTTGGCACTCTTGCAGTCCTTCAGCCGGACTCGACCATCCCGCAGCAGCTTGTCTGCCACATGAGCATCCAGCCGCTTGCCCAGACGCTTGAAGAACGCATTGTCCTTCCACAGGACAAAACGGCACTCCCGGTTCTCGCAGAACCAGCCTTTTTCACGCTCCACGACAGGCTTACCGCAGTTCGGGCAGACACCAATAATCTTGCTTTTCATAAGTGCATTCGCTCCTTTTTTCATTTCCGTGTTCTTTACCAGTTCGGTAATCATCGTATTGATCTCGGTCATAAATTCGCTCGGCTCCATTTCGCCACGTTCGATTTGCAGCAGCTTTGTTTCCCAATCGGCGGTCATTTCCGGTGATTGGATTTCTTCGGGCATCACGGTGATGAGGGCTTTTCCCTTGTCGGTGGGCAGCAGCACCTTGGTTTTCTTGGTGCCCTTGCGCTCCAGAAAGCCCTTCTGCACCAGCTTTTCGATGGTGGCAGCTCTGGTTGCTGGAGTGCCGATGCCCTGACGCTCTACACCCTCCGGCATACTGTCTGCACTGGCGGTTTCCATCGCATGAAGTAGAAGGTCCTCGGTGAAATGCTTCGGCGGGGACGTTTGACCTTCTTTCAGTTCGGCACCGGCAATGCTGCACTGGCTCTGCTCCTTCACATCCGGCAGAACCGCCGGTTCTTTTTGCTTGCCCAGCAGCTCGCCCAGCATTTTCCGCTCCACAGCTTTCCATCCCTCGGACAGCACCACCTTGCCCTTTGCGGAGAACTCCTCCCCGGCGCAGATGGTGATAATCGTGGTTTCAGCATAGCGGTGCGGCTCACCCACGGCGCAGAGCAGCCGTGTAGCAATCAGCCGTAGGATATTCCGCTCCCCGGCAGGGAGTGCGGCAAGGTCTGCGTTTGCCATGCTTTTCGTGGGCAGCAGTGCATGGTGGTCGGTGACTTTGCTGCCATCGATGACCTGCTGCACATGGATGGGAATCGGCTCCTCCACTGCAAACGCCTTGCCCGTGGCCGTCACCAGTCCCGGAAGGGATGCCGCCATATCCTCCGTCAAAAACCGGCTGTCTGTGCGGGGGTAGGTGATGAGCCTTTTTTCGTAAAGACTTTGGGCATAATCCAACGTCTGCTGCGCCGTAAATCCCAACAGACGGTTTGCATCCCGCTGCAATGCGGTAAGGTCATAGAGCTGCGGCGGGCTTTCGGATTTCTCCTTGCGTTCCATCTTCTGTACCGTGACACGCTCCTCCTTTCGGCATTTGGAAAGCAGCAGTTCTGCATCCGCTTTCTGAGCAAACCGTTTGCTAGATGCGGCGCCGCCGTCTGCAAGGGTCAGGGCAACCGTGTAGAATTTCTCCGGCACAAAGGCGGCAATGGCAGCTTCCCGAACTACCGTCATAGCGAGCACCGGGGTCATAACACGCCCCACTGCCAGCGGTTGCCCGTACAGGCACGAAAAAAGCCGGGACGCATTGATGCCGACCATCCAGTCGGCGCGTTCCCGGCAGAGTGCTGCATTGTACAGCGCGTCGTATTCAGTTGACGGTTTGAGGTGGGCAAAGCCCTCCCGGATGGCAGATTCCTCCATGCTGGACAGCCACAGACGGGAAAAGGGCTTTTTGCACCCAGCCTGCTGGTACACCAAGCGGAAGATCAGTTCTCCCTCGCGCCCTGCGTCTGCAGGATAGTTCTCGGAGGTGACTTTTCTGACATTGTTACTCGATGGCATCCAATGGGCCGATAAAGCGGTAGAAAATCTGGATTTTCTGGACGTATTCGCCATCGACCTTTTCCGCTTTGGATACCAGAATCTTGTCAATCAGCTGATGCAGAATCTTATAGTTCAGTTCGGTGATGCCAGCGTACTTGCTGACTTCATCAATAAAATCCTGAATCTTGTCCAGCTGACCGTGTTCAGCACGGCCTTCCCGCTCGTACTGCTCAATCTTCTCGGTCAGTTCAGCCTGTTCTTTGTCGTAGCGATCTGCAAGCATTTGAAAACGTTTCTCCGGGAGAAGTCCCTTTGATACGTCCTCATAAAGTTTTGCATACAGGTCTTCGATTTCTGCGATTCGTGCTTTACACTGCTTCAAATCCCGTTTGTGCTGCGCCCGGTCAGAGGACATCCGGAGGTGCATCTGATTTGCAATCTTCTTCACAAGGGCTTCCCGATTGCTCACAGCGGCCTTTGCGTGTGCCTGAATGTCCGCAAGGACAGCTTCATGCAGAACACGGGCTTCCAAGTTGTGAGAGTCACAGGCTTTCGCACCATATTTCCGATAAGTGCTGCAACAATAAAAGGTCTGATCCAGAACACTGTTACGTTTGCGCCTGTGCTCGACCTTGACTAACATCGTTCTGCCGCAGTCTGCACAGCGGACGATGCCTTTGAAGATATTGTCGTAGTCGGTCTTATCGCACATAAAACTACTGGAACGGCTGTAAAGGATTCGCTGCACGTTCTCCCAACGGTCTTGTGGGATGATTGCTTCATGTGTATTCGGAACGATAGCACGTTCTTCAAAAGGAATATAACGCCGCTTTTTGGATTTCATGGACACGGTGGGCTTGGCTTCATAGATGATGTGTCCGGCGTAGACCGGGCTGTGCAGAACCTGACTGATATAGGCACTGTCCCAATCATACATCTTTTCATCATCAATAAAGCGGCCAAACATCTCTTTCTTGTAGTAACACGGCTTCAAGACTTTTTCATCGTGGAGCCGCTTGGCGATGCGGTGAAGCCCCAGCCCTTCCTCTGCCATTGAATAGATATACTCAACAACGGGGGCGGTGTTCGGGTCGATCACAAGGTGATTGTGGTCGGCAGGGTCTTTCTGGTAGCCAAACGGTGCGCCGCTGGAGATATACTTTCCACTTTTCTTGCGTGTCCGAAGGGCACTCTTGATTTTTCGGGAAGTGTCTTTGGCGTACATTTCATTGATGATGTTTCGGAACGGGGCAATATCCATCTGAGATTGCTCGTTGGAATCATAACCATCGTTGATTGCAATATAGCGGACACCGTGTTCAGGAAAGAAGATTTCCATATACGTTCCGGTTTCGATGTGGTTGCGTCCAAGTCGGGACTGGTCTTTGGTAATGACTGTTGCCACCTTTCCTTCCCGGATATCATCCAGAAGTTCCTGAAAGGCAGGGCGGTCAGAGTTCGTACCGCTGTAACCATCATCAACATAGTACTGGCAATTCCCGAAACCGTTGCGTGTGGCATACTCCATAAGCATCGACTTTTGAGTGCGGATGCTCAGGCTTTCGCTGTTTGAACCGTCATCTTTTGACAGTCGGCAGTATAAAGCAGTTACTTTTTTGTCCTTTTCCATGTGTACCTCCATTTGTGCTTTTTGCACAGATAGTGATTCTTGAATGATTTGTGCTTCTGTGAGTGGTTATAATGATTATGGAACACGGTGTTTCGCTTCCCTGCAGAAAACAAAACATAACCGCTGTTGTAGACCGTTAAATGACTGCCCTGATCAAATTCCCTGCGAAGCAGCACGATACCTTCCTCGTAAAGCATCTTGGGAGAAGGAGTGCGCTTTGCATGGGAAGGTGCTCCTACCAGTTCCTTGACCTTTTTCAATGTAAGCATTTTGTCCACCTTTCTGCCTTTCGGCTTCGGGTGAACTGAAAAAAGCAGCAAAAATCGTCTCAGATTCACCCGTTTTTTTTGAACGGGAATCTAAGATTCCTCTTGCTGCTTTCTATTTGTTTGAAGTCCCTATACTAATAGGAATCCACAAAGCCATTTTGGAATACAGTTTTTCAAAAAATTTTGAAAAATAAAAAAGCCGGAACAGGATGAACTACTTACAGGCGCACTACTGCGCTGCATTCGCTCATTCTGTTCCGGCCTATATCACATATTGCTACGGTATCGCTCTAACAAACAGATATTATATTGTAGACCCAAAAGAACGTCTGATGGAGCTGGTCGGCTAACCAGGTGCCGCCTAAGATTCCGCCTCTGCGCTTTCAGTGTCCGATGAAGCACTCTGCTTCAGGCTTCTTTCCGATGGTTCTCTGCTGTGAAAAATTCGATACTCTTCACGGGAAGGCCGTGAATACACTCCACCAGAGATTCAGCAGAAATATAATCTTCACAGTCACCACGCTTGATCTGAAGCATATTCTTTCCATCAACGACACTGCGATTCCCAATCCGCAGCCCCTTTGGGGTGCGGATTTCATGTTCTCCGTTGCTCATCTTCTCACGGCCTCCTTTGTGTTGGTTTAAGTTTCTTTTTTTATTCAATTTCACCTTTTGAACTTCCGCTCTTTTTTCACCTTTTTCGGCTTGCATATTTACGATTTTTACGGTATAATAATCCAAAAGATGATAGAATATAGCATATATTATAAGCAAGTCGTGTCGCCGTGTCAAGAGGAAAATGTGAAAATTCGTTGCATCTTCCAGATTGAATATTTACAAATCCCGTTGCACATTGTTACAGCACGATAACTACGCCATAGAAAGGTTGCAAACATGAAATTTGGAGAGAAAGTTCGCGATCTACGAAAGAAACATTCTTTAACACAGGACGAATTGGCACAATGTCTGGGTATCAACAAACGAACGATCATCGGATGGGAGCGTGATGGCCGCTACCCTCGCAGTGTTGAAATGCTCGAAAAGATGGCTGATATATTCCATGTACCTTTGACCTATTTACAGCCGGATCAGTCTTTATTTATCGAACGTGCCGCCGAAGCCTACGGGAAAAAGGGCAAAATAGAAGCCCAGCATCTCGCATTTGAGCTTACTGAGCTATTTGCCAGCGGAGAGTTGACCCCGCAGGATATGGACGGCATCATGTATGAAATGCACAAAGCCTATTTTAAGTACCGAGAACAAAAACGAGAAAAGGAACGAATAATGAACCTGTAAACCACCGTTCCATTCACTATGCCATCCCCGGAAGGAGATCACATTATGGATTCTGCGTTTATTCACCAAGCCGCCAACGAACTTGTCCAAAATGCCGGAACTCGCAACATCAAACAAATCGCGCGCAGTTGCAGCCTGGACATCAGTGAAACATCCCGCATTAAAGATATGTTGGGTTTACTTTCGCTCTATTTTGATAAGCCATTGATTCTTATCAATCGCCAGCTGGACAAACAGACTAAGCAGATGGTGTGCGGCTATGCGCTGGGACATTATCTGGAGCATCAGCTGCTCATGGACTTGCATACCCTGGACAAGTTTCTGACCATTAAGGACAAGCACATCCTTCTTTACGAGCATAACGCTTTCACATCCCACCTGATGCTGGACAGTGATGAAGTCTATCAAATGACAAAGCGTGGGTTGGACGCGGCGCAAATTTCCGTAGCGAAACGAATTCATCTCAACCTAGTGATGGTGAAACTTCTTGAGCTGCATCATCTGGGATATGATCTAAGGCACTATCACGCCCAGCACCATGCGTTTATCAAACAGTTCAACCTTCCGGCACATTTTCAGTTTGATGTGGCCGCTGGATAAACTTATGTTCTTATAACCCTAAAACCCGTGATGAACAGTGCGTTATGCCTGTCCATCACGGGTTTTTTCCTGTTATTTCAGTTTTGCGAGAATTTCATCGGCACTCATGCCTTGGGCAAGCAGCTTTTTCAGAACGGATTCCGCTTCTGCCTTTTTCGCATCTTCTGCAGCTTTGGCATCTGCCTTTGCCTTTTTTGCTTCCAGCATTTCCACTTCTTTTTCGACTTTCTTCAAAGCAGCCTTCTTCACTTTCAGATCAGCCTTCAAAGTGTCAATGTTTGCGGTGATGGATGCGATTTCCGCTGTGAGAGCTTCCTTTGCGGACTGCTTTTCTGCAATCTGCGTTGCGAAATCAGCAGTCACAGTTTTGGGCTTATTCTTGCTACCTTTTGTTCTGGGCATAGGATACAAACCTCTTTCCAATTATAATAACTAAAGTATATCACTCTGCGAGTCTACGAGCAATATCTATCATATCATCAAATTGGCATTTTTCTTAACCTTATTCAGTACCACATCCGATAAAGCACCTTGGCTATTCAGATGGATTGCCAAAATAATATACTCTGTCAAAAACATATCCGTATACATTTTAAATGTATCTTTGTTTGCATTGATGCTGTTCATTCGAGCCGCAACATTACCATGGAAATTATTGCAACGAGAAGCATAGAGAATACCAAAAAGAACGAACGACATCCTTTCTACTTCTGTGAATTTGTATGTTTTCTTTGTTCCCTGCACATCACAGAATGTAATCTCAACTTCTTCTCCTAGCATGAGTGCTTTTAATTTTGTTCCAAAACTATGTGTTATGGCTCGACTCTTTCCTTTGTTTGCATTGGTAATTCCGAGATCTACTTCATTATTAACAAGCGTCGGATTGGAAATCTTACAGTATGACTTTCCATACGCATTATCCAAAATATCTAATAGCGATGGAATTTTTCGTTTTAACGTTTTATACGAACTAGCCCTATATTTTTCTGCTATGCCTTTCTTTTCCATTGCATACCCTTTAAGCATATACGATGCTACATAGTGAAATGTTTTATCTGGCATTCTTTTCAAGAAAGGCTCTAAAATTGCTTTATATTTATTATTCCAGTCACCTAAAATCGCATCACGAATAAGTTCAATACCCTTTGTGTCCTGACAAAAACCAACATTGTTATCGCTTAATTGCTGAACGTAATACGAATGATTAATTGCCTGCCAACAAAACAACGCTGCCAAATCCGGTCTCTCAGGTAAAACATAATAGCTATCAAACAGATACGTTAATATTTCGTATGGATAAGGTACGCCTTGATTTTCCCAGTTTTCATCATATATATAATCAAGTTTGTCCAAAATATTATTATTACAACGCGGCAGAAGGTCTAAATGACGTTCTTTCGAATAATCCTTTGCAAGTTTCAAAATATCGTCCATAATGATAGCACCTATTTGTTTTTCTACATTTATTCGTTATCACATCTCTGCCGATCATAGATCGTTGCCTGCTGCTCACCACGAAGAGGTGTGTGATTATCCGAGCAACATCGGGAGCTAACGCTCCCAATATTCCACATAATTCTATTCTTTTACAGATGCTTTTTTGCCTTCGTAATTCTGTAGTACATTAAACCGCCAATCATTCCACCGACTGTATTATAGAACAAATCAGACAGTTGGAATGTACCGAGCCTTAAAAACAGCTGTAGCACCTCAATGCTTATCGAAAAAATGAACGCTATCTTTCCGCTATACCACAGTATCTTCTTCCAGCTACTGCCCACTTTCTCTTGAAATGTCCATATAACCATGCTGGTGAACGGCACCATCATGATCACGTTCTCAATGCACTCAGTTGTAAGTTTCTGCTCGCCGTTCACGGTCTCCCAGATGCCCCAGCCACCCATGACATTTGACAAAGGATTTAGCCACAGGTTCCGATTCAGCAGCGTTCGGAACAAGATCATCGATGTCACGAAAACCAGTAAGAACATCTTCCGAAAGAACACGCTCTCTTTAAATTTCTGATACCAAGTCACTATGGCGTTCTTCCATCCTTTGCCTGCTGCGGTAGGCTCATACGCATACAGATAGAAAAACATGGCCAAAAAGGAAAGAAGAAGCGAAAAGCCAAACGGCTCATATAGCGCAGTCAGGGTGTTTGTGAGGATCTTCCCGAATAAATCAATAGTTTCTTTCATCGTCGTTTATAGATCACTGAACAAATCAGCCTTATACACGCCGTTCTCCAGCATCTCCTTGAAACCGCCCTTTACTGCTGCGACATCTTCATGGTAGGTCATACCATACCATGTATCATTGGTTTTCAGAACCTTCACTGACATCTTTCCCTGCTCCAGCAGTTCGCCGATGAAGATAGGGATCAGATACTCTGCTTTCAGCGGATTGCCCGGCACTTCTTTCTCAAAGAACTCTTTGAAGCCTTCCTCCAGTACATCCAGAAACTCCGGAGTCAATCCCCACATGTTCATAGAAACCAGAGAATTTACATCCACAGCCACGCCGTCTGCTTCTGCTCCAGTTGCGGTCTTTACAATGTTCTTGGTTTCCACAACCTCAGTCAAATTGTTCTGATCATCCATCTTGCAGATGCCACGGGTCACACCGCCATTATCAGACAGCGTGTTCTTCAGCACAAAGCCTGCCATGCAGGACTTTCCACCATTCACCAGATATTCATGTACGGCTTTGAAACCTTCTTTGCCATAGTAATCATCTGCATTGATCACAATGAACGGAGTATCAATCACATTTTTCGCTGCAAGGACGGCCTGTCCAGTCCCCCACGGCTTTGTCCGGCCTTCCGGCAGAGTTCCCGGGATATCGTTAATATCCTGGAAAGCATAGTCCACAGTTACATTATGAGCAGCACAAATAGAGGAAATACGGTCACCGATGACCTCTTTGAATTCTTTCTCGATATCCTTACGGATGATAAATACTACATGGTTGAAACCAGCCTCTATCGCATCATGGATTGAGTAATCCATGATGATATGTCCAGCATCATCCACCGGCTCCAACTGCTTGATTCCTGTTCCGAAGCGGCTACCGATACCAGCAGCCATGATAAGTAATGTTGTTTTCATTGTTATTTCTCACTTTTTCTATCAAATTGATTCTACCATAGTTTTCATTCTTCACATCTCTGCCAATCATAGATCGTTGCCTGCTGCTCACCTCGTAGCGGTGTGTGATTATCCGAGCAGCTACCGTGTGGAAATCCACACGGTTTTATTTTGCCAAGCACAGGCAATAATTCGACAGTATTCGGCTTTTGGGTCAAATTTCGTTCATTTTGTATTTACATTTTAGTACCAGGGGGCTGGCACAAAGTGCCTTGTATTCTGCGGAGTCTTTGTATGCAATCACAAAGTATATATTCTATCGCGCAAAGAAAAATTACTTCGCAAACCATCCTTATCGTTTGCGTTTTTATTAAAAATCCAACACATATTTCTACAAATTTATTGATATGCAAATATTGATGTGTTGCCATTATAAAAATCGAATTTCGACCAAAAACAATTAGAAAATGCTTCAGAATTTCGATTTTGCTTAGAAGCTTTGCAAGGTATAGTGTGGCTATACTGCCCATAATACCTAATACAAAAGATATAATCGGTGTTCCCAATTCAAGACCAGAATACTCTATCGGCTTCGCCTCATTTGATACAATAAAAATCACACCCCACATCAAGGCTAGTTTAACCACTGATTTTCTATCCTCATGAACTATTTTTAAGAATACTTTCTGAAGACCAATACCAAGAGAAATCCAAGAAAAAGCTACAATGCCTCTTACAACCGCTGCAAAAACAATTACGCCTTTAAATTCAGAGAGCAACACCAACTTTGAACAAACTGCTCCGATGAAATAAGCGCCCCCCCCCCACACAGCAAATAAAATTTCTCGCTTTTTTGGCCAATGAGCAAAACAAAAGCCAAGCCAATAGTAAGTGCGCTCAAAAACCATAATACGGATACACCATAAAATGAAATTGTATATACAACTTCATTCCACAACTCATGTTTCGTTCGCGTTCCTTCAACACTATATCTCACGATATAGTCAAACACCAAGTATATTCCAGACCACTCAATGTATTTAGTCAAGATCTTTTTAATCTGGATAGCTTTACGAGCTCTCGTTCTAGCAATATTATAAACAATACCAGACAAGATAAAGAACAACGGCATGTGGAATGAATAAATAAAATTCCGCAACGAGGCACTTACACACAAATGTCCCGTAATAACCAGAACCATTCCTATTCCTTTTGATATATCCACTTCTTCGATCCGGTTCGATCCCGTCATTTTTCTTCACTCTTTCTTTGCCTTGTCCAGCGTAATAAAAACACTATTCCTTCCTCTTTTAGCAGCATCAAAATCACCAAATATGTTATTGCTGATATAACAATGTCCGCTAAAATTCGCACAGCAAACAAGTGAACTCCACTCAACAAAACACAACAAATCACAATTGCTATACTACCTAAAGCCGTATTTCGGATTGTCTTGAAAATTCCTGACAATTTCACATATTTTCGTGCATAATAAGCCTGAATTATTAGCGCAGTTCCTTCCGCAAGCAATGTCGTAAAGGCAGCCGCATTTTGCGCAAAAAAAGGAATTAGTATAAGATTTAGAATTAGATTAACTGCTGCACTAATCATTGTAGCCTTAAAAATGATTTTTTCATCCTTAAATGGCATCAATATGCACTGTCCAACAAAGGTTGCCAACACACAGACCGGTAATGCTGCGCACAAAATTACAAGTGATTCTATTGCTCCCATGTACGACTCATCTGCCAAAAGCAATATCACTTCTCTTCTAAGCATAATAACGCCAACCGTTACCGGAGCAATCAAAACAATAACAGTTTGTAATATTGTTTTTAGCTGTTTATTATATTCACTCTGCATATTGTTAGCAATATAATAAGAAAGCCTCGGAATAGCTACCATTAAAGTGGATGTTGCCACCGTCTTTAAAACGGTATATATTTTAGTAGAAACGCTATACAGACCGACATTATAATCGGAACAGATGAATCCCAACACTGTAACGTCCGAATTCACATATATTGTGCACGCTAATGCTGTCGAAAAAATAATCAGAATTGGCTTCAGATGATGTCTTAGATTTAGTGACTTTCTTAAACCAAATCGAATCTTTTTTTGAGCGCAGACACAGTTAACAACATTCGCACCAACATTTGCCGTAACTGTAACGACTGCATATGGAATAACGTCACCTTGTTTTCTCACAAAAACGAATAAAAGCACAATAGACAACATCTGAACTACTATGCTACGAATTGTTAAGAAAAGATAGTCCTCATAAATTCCAAAAATCCATTCCGTACCGATCGTTGTAAAAATAATTTGAACGCTAAATGTAAGCAACAGCGCCGTGTATCCATGGAATTTAGGCACCGTAAGCAGACACATAAAGAAAACAACATATACAATCGCAGTGACGAGCATGTTGATTGACAGGATTTCTCCACAGAATTTCTTTAGTTTTTCTTGATTGTCTCTTATTCCCGCTCCTTCTCTAACAGCATAGCTAGATATTCCAAGTTGTGCGAAGAGTGCAAAATATCCGATAACTGAACTTGCGAAATTGTACTGACCCAAGTCTGTCACACTTAATGTTTTTGCAACATAAGGAAACGAAATCAGCGGAAAAACGATTCCCATCAGACTTTTTACAGCATTTAATGCCATATTTAATTTCAACGATTTTTCTTTCATTATTTTATTTTTTCCCTGCTATATGTAAGAGAGAATCTCGATACCTTTCATATGATATCTCTTTATCAAAATTACTTTTTACAAATTTCTTCTCTGCAATCGACATGGTGGTCAGCTTATCTGCACTATCAAAGAAGGCATCTAATACACGAATATAATCTTCTGCTGTCTGGCAATGAAAATATTCTTTTTCATTTTCAGCATTGATTCCTTCCATTCCTATTTCATTTGTAAGAAGCGGTACACCCGCACTAAGTGCTTCTAAGACCTTAACCTTTATTCCAGCTCCCATAACCAGAGGTGCAATCATGCATGCACAATTTTGCAACCAGGGTCTTATATCCTTTACAAATCCTGTAACTATTACTCTTTCGTCTTGTTGACTTAGGAAAACCAGTTTTTCGTCTGGATGTGATCCGAGCAAAACAAGGTTCCACGACGTATCTTTTAATTTACAAAATACATTTTCATAGAACCAAAGTGCGCTTTTTACGTTTTCAACACGATTCAATGCGCCAAAAAACACAATATTCTTTGTCGTTGGTTTCCATTTAACTGTACTGTAGTCATCATAGTATGGAACAATCGAAGAAAACTTATCTTTACACTGCGGCATCATATTTTTTGCACGTTTTAAATCTTCTCTGCTGTGAAAAAATGTCATATCGCATTGAGCAAGCGCTCCCAATTCCAACCTCTTTAAATCTTCTAACTTTTTAGCCGTGAAGCCTTTTTCTGCAGCTTCTACCTTACGTTGAAAACCAACTACACTCAGGTCATGTTCAGATGCCACAATTTTGCTGTCAGGGAAATAGTTGTGAACCAACTCTCTTGTCAGTACACACTGTGTCCATTCTAAAATAATGATATCCGGCTTATATTTTTCTCTCGCAAGTTCAGCCAATTTCTTTTTTAATAGAAATTCATCGTATGTATTATAGAATCCACAATACTTCTGGAGCGGCCAATATTTCGTAGCCTTACTCATTATAAACCTCAACACTTTGTCTTTTACCGTATATCCGTACTTTGCCGGTACTAGACGATACGGATATGTATGATCCAATTTGTTAAAGTCTTGTTTTGTAACAAATGTCAATAAAGTTACTTCATCATCCTTAGCAAACGAATTTAGGTAATAATATACTGTCTTACCGCCTGCATGGCTCACATTCTCATAAGGAAAAAAAGCCGAAATAAATAATATCTTCATATAAAATCCTCATTGGGCTAATATCAAACGATTCAATGCCCGAATCACTTTCTTATTTAGTAAATGTTCAGCAAAGGAAAGTAAAATTGTTATAGCAATTACTGTTCCTGCATAAGCAATCCCAGCGGTATCAACTGCCAAAAAGTGCTTTACCACACTCATTACAAACCCGTGTGTCAAGTATATTTCATAGGAGAACGCTGCAACCCACTTCAAAAATATACTGTTCAGGCTAAAGAAGTAATCCACCATCATCATCAGATAGACAGCTGCTATTAGCGTAACCTGCTGGATCAACACCTTAGCAACTTCTCCTACACTGTTTCCATACTTTATCTGTAAGACCGTACCAGCTCCCAAGGCTATAAGGCTTACAATCACACTGGTTTTATCATAATGTTTAATCCAACAATAAATCTGCTCTTTATATCTTGCAACCAAAATGCCTACCAATACAATAAGAACAGCATTATACCAATATACAGAGTAGTTTCTAAACACCCCAAACATTATATATCCCACCAACAGCAGTGTCATCACATATAGATTACATTTCCTTGAAGAATTCATTTTTGAAATTTCAAAGAAAACATATACGATAATAATTGCGGCAGAATACCAAGAATACTTAACAATCGGATCCCCTTCTAGGGTTGATGCCACAATATCAAAAAAAGCAATCTGTTCCGCCATATATTGACCGTAGATCCAATATAGCAAACTAATCGTTATATATGGAATGCAAATTGTAACGACACGCCGCAGCAAAGAGTGTTTCTTATGCTTTGCCGCATATGTCTCCCCATACTCCAATCCATACCCTGATATCAAAAAAAAGTATCCAACCAATAGGTATCCTGAAATCACGGAGATGTAACCCAACTGATGAAAAAATCCATCAGCGAACTTCTGAGTAGCTATATGGTGGGCGATTATCAGCAACGCACACATTCCTCGCAGCTGATCTGTATTTTGCTTTTCAAACCATGCTTCCACCGATCGTGTCTTTCTGTATCTTATACCCGCCAAAGAAAGTCCACCGATTACTAAATAAATCAAAAGCTGTGTCATATCACATTCCTCTTTCGAGCTGCTTCATTTTGTCAATCAGTGCCAATTCTACCGCCAACAAACAATAAGTGTAATAATATAACATGTACGGTACGAGTATGGATACTGCAATCAAGTATATACCAATACCAACCCCACACTCGATTCCAAAATCCAATTTCCTTTGCAACTTATATGTACTGATGGAAATATATAAACACATTAGAATATTACAGGCGACCCCAAAAAAGCCATAAAAATACGCTAATCCAAAATAACCATTATCAACAATATAAAAATCTTTTGCCCTACTGATTCTCACAGCCGATGAACTTTGAATGTTCACATATCCTTTACCAAATATCATACTAGGGATATCTTCTGTAACACTTTGTATATAAAACTGCTGTCCTTTGTATCGAACATCAGTTTGACTTTGATAAGAATCGATTCCTTCCCGAAATCCCTCTAAATATTGATCAACTATGGGGATCGGTGCATAAAGCAACACAACAGCGACCGCAAAAATAGAAACAGCCGCTTTCCATTTTTGCCTATTGAAAAGAATCAACAGAATCGTCAGAACCAATGCCAGAACAATAATCCCCGATCTTCCTTTGATTACAGCAATATAATAAAACAGATGAATCGCAAATATAAATCCCCATTTCCAACAAGGACGTTTGATTATCTTATAATACGCATAAAACATGCTAAAAAGTGTTCCCACTTCATTAAAGCGTAGCCGCACTTGGCCAAACCGATAGTCATAGTCCACTATCAGAAACTTAAACGGAAAGACTAAATATTGAATGCTGTAAATCGTTGCCGCAGCAATTCCAACTCCCAGCATAACATTTATCACCCATTTAAATCCCCCTTTGCGGCTCAATATCACATTTTTTATCGGGAAGTAGGCCAGCAAAATAAGGTAATATCTTTGCGGACGCAGTCCCATAAGGATGCTCTGTCCATAACTCTGCTGCGAACGGACTGCAGAACATACTACCATCAAAGCAATTGCAGTCAGAAGTATTTTTGTTGGCTTATCTGTATTTGGTAATCCAACGCCTTTATAGTACAGTAAATACACAAAAAACATTACAACCGCAATAATAACAGCCAAATCCATCTCTGTGATTGGCAAATTCACCAGATAAAAAAAGTGTTCTCCCGTCAAAACCAACAATAGAAAAAGGAGCTCCATAAAATCAATTTTTCTTATTCTCATCTTGTTATGGCTCCTTTCTTAGTTCCTGCACGCCAAATTTCACATAGCTTTTCCAAGCCTTCCAACAAGATGGATCTTTTCTCCAAAATATATAGGTTTCCAATACTCGAATCACGAAAACTAACACCTGGTACGATTTTTTCCAGTGTCTATATTTCCTCATAAAATACAATTCACTTTTAAAGTTTTCTGTCCGCGTCAAAAGATTTACCCCAGGCTTTGTTGAACCGCCATGTTGATGCAAAACCTTTGCATCAGGTTCGTACTGTAACCTCAACTGTGCATTTTGCGATTTTTCTGCGATAATATATTCCTCGTAATACAAAAAAGTAAACGGGTCAAAAAAATGTATTTTTTCAAAGTCCTTCATACGCGCCGCAAATATTGCACCCGATAGCCAATAAACATCTTGTTTTGTCTCTTGTTGTTCCTGCCACTTCAACCACTCTGCTTGATTTTTCTTAAAAATCCGCCCAATCAATGTTTCGCGACACAAATACTGCCACCTATCTGGGCTCTTATGTTTTGCTGTAAGTTGTATTTCTCCTTTTGTACCGACCATGTGCGGTCCTACAAATGAGATGTCTTTGTCATTTTGTAAATCCTCTATCATCAGGTCAATTGCATTATTCATCAAGAATATGTCGTTATTCATAATGACTGCAAACTGACTTTCATCTTGCATCGCTCGTTGTAGCAACTTGTTATTCCCTCGTGCATAACCAAGATTTTCCTCAGATGCAATTAGTGTAACATCTTCAGCTTCTTCGTAATATCTCTTTAGTTCATGCAGGGACTCATTTTTTGAACCATTGTCCAACAAATAGATATGATAATCCACCGTTGTTTTTTCGCGCAGAATATCTATACACTTTTTTGTTTTTTGATATGTATTATAGTTTATGATTATAACTGCAACTTTGCTCATCTTCGCTCCTTCATTTTTTCAAGGTAAATCTCAGTCACATCATTGGCCCATTTTTTTAAACCAAATTCCTTTACGAGAAAGTCTTCGACATGTGCTCGATTCTTTTCCTTCTTTACGACAGAAAGAATCGCATTACTTAATGCCTCTGGATCTTCGGCCGGAATAAAAATCACTCCCGGTATCTTTTCGTAATATAATTGACCACCAATTTTCGTTGCTACCACGTTGCACCCGCAATAGGCGGCCTCGGGTATCGCATAGGCAAGTCCTTCTTCTCTGGATGGTGATACAAAAATGTCCACTGCACGATAATACGTTGCAATATCCTGCCGCGGCGGCAAAAAATGCACCCACTTCGGTAGCATATTTGTTCCTGCAACCTTTTTCAATTTATCCTTGCATATATCCTCATTAATAGAACAAACAATGTACAAATTAATTTGATACCCTTTGTTAACTAAATCATTGATTGCCTTATATGTTATATCTACACCTTTCCTCTCAAAATCGGCTCCAAACATCATTACCGATATTCCCTGATCTAGTCCTATTACTTCATACTCATCTAATCTACTAAAACTGATTGCATTATTAACACATCTGACATCAATCTTGGGGAAATCTCTTTTTATTGAATTTGTCACAGATTCAGAGCATCCAATCATTGTCGCACTACGATAAAAAATATTTCCATATATCTTCCTCAGTGGATGCTCATTATAATCGGAATGGTTATGAAAATGTCTTATTAATACCGGCCTTCCCCCCCCCCATATTCCACAAAGAAGTAAGGATTGCTGTATGCATTCTTATTCCCCAAAAGTGCATATGAACAACATCAATATTGCAATCCTTTACAACTTTTCTTATCCGCTTCACATTGTTAGAAAAGCCTTCTCCTAAGTAAAACACATGCTTATTATCTTTATTGATACTATCAATCCATGAGGCTGACTTTGTTTTTGTTTCATCAGCAAATAAATAGAAGTTTTCGACCTCTGCAATATCATTATTTTCAATCATATCCAACGAATCAATAAAATTTCCTCTATAGGGTGCAGAGTAATTCAAAATCTGCAATACTTTCATTATATTCTCTCCTCCATCTCATATAACTCGTGCAACTTATGTGCTGTAACTTTAATGTCAAATATCCGCGCTTTTTCCACTGCATTTCTGCTCATTGCTTCTATACTTCCATCACACAACTTTTCATACATCTGAGAAATCATTTCAGCAAGTTTCCCAGCATCTACATCTTTTTCAAGAAAGCCCTCTCTTCCACTTGTAATCAATTCTGGAATTGCGCCTTTTTCAAACGCAATGCAAGGCAATCCCGTCGCCATTGCTTCAACAAGTGTAATTCCAAATCCTTCGGGACACCTTGCTGGATGGACAAATACATCTGCTGCATACAGATAATCTCTTACTCGATTACTTTTTCCTTCAAATGAGATTTTGTCTTGGACTCCTAACTCAGCGGCCATTCTTTTGCATTCTAGCATATCAGTTCCTTCACCCACGAAAAACACTTTAACTTTAACATTTTGGGGTAAATCCGAAATCGCTTGAATTAAAAGATCGCAGCCCTTTTCTGGGACAATTCGTCCAACGTATATGATTCTTAAATAATCCTTTCTTTCGCGTTTGATATACTGAAATTTGTCCAAATCGACTCCGTTATAGACAACTTCAATCTTGCTGTCCTCCCCTGGAGTTAATTGCAATGCTGTTCCTTTAACATATTTTGAGATTGCAATTCCGCCTTGTGCCATAGAAAAGCACTTTCTGTAAAGCATTCGATTGACAATGCCCTTCCAGCCAACACCCATTGCGCCTACCATGTCACAGTGCTCATACATGAAAATTTTTGCTGTCGGAATTTTTTTCTTTAAGAATAGGAGAATTCGAAACTCCATAAAACATCCTGTATGTGACACTATAACATCGATGTTATGTTTTCTACAAATATCAAGGTACTCTTGCTTTGCCTTTCTATCTGATTTATGCGAAGCATTAAGGACATAGACAGGTATTCCCTCTGCTTTCATTTCATCCGCCACACAGCCGCCTTCAAACAAAAAGACAAAAACATTTTGATCCTGCGAATACTTACTAATTTCCCGGCTCAACGTAGCAATTCCACCAAATCCACCGGATAACTGCATATGTAAAACGTTCATTCTTATTTTCCTCCCCTGACCAGCGATCTGATTTTATTGTTCACTTTGCCCCTCATTGTTAGCATATGAAGTAACATTTTTTCTATTGTACAATTCGTTTTTATACTATAATCGGAAAGGCTTTCTATATCGTCTACATTATCTGTTTCACAAATTTTATCAGGCATAAAAACATATTGCTTGGGAATCTCATTGTATGGACACTGATAATGTCTCTTTGAACTATGAATGTAAATATACCTGTGCTCGCACAGTGCATTTTTCTTATTTCGATATTTTTCTATAATTTCGCCTCTCGCAAAACAAAAAATTTGCTGCGTATGATTCTGAACTTGAACTCCATACATGCGTTTTGCGTACACATACTTTGTTAATCGCTGATCGTATCCTGATACTATATCTAAAAAAGGAATATATTCCAGCATTCTCCAACTTCTTTTTTTATACATTGCATATATTCCAGGCGTTTCATCAAATTGAAAAATTCTAGGCGAAGAAAAGACTTCATGATAATCCATGATATCCGGACATTCCATAAATCGCCTATTGATTTCATCTGTATTCCTATAAATGCTCAGGTGTCCCAACGGTAGAATTTTATCGTATCCTTCTAAAATTTCATCTGTGATATACTTCCGGATATTTCCCAACACCATATCCGAATCACAGTATCCCCAAAAATCATATTGCCTTAATTCTTCCTGAAAAATCAATCCGTACGCAACTTTGTAATCGCATAATTTATACGGCGTGCCCAATTCAACATCAAAATTAAAAATTCTATCTGCTACATCTTTAATGCATTTTAGTGTTGTATGCAATATTTTTACATTTGGCGGACAAATATCTGCTATGATTTCCTGATCCGTTACAAACAGGAAATCAATTGTTTTATTATATCCACAACTATTTAGCCAGAGGTAAAATTCCGACTTTAGTTCTCCAAAATAACAGCTTATCAATCTAATTTTATACATTAGCCTATTTTACCTCCTATCACTTTTCTTACCCAAAGAATCTATCTTCCAGCATCAAGCACAAGCAGTGATACACTGGAAGATGAAGTTCCTGAATCATATATGTTTCTGTCTGCGGTACTTTGATACAAACGTCACTCATCAGTTCCAATTTGCTGCTCTTTGCACCAGTCAAACCAATGACCTTCATACCTTTGGCATGGGCAGTCGTTGCCGCATACAAAACATTTTTACTGTTTCCACTTGTAGAAATGCCAAGAAACACATCCCCTGCTTTACCGTAACCATTAACCTGCTGTGCAAAACAAAGCAACGGCTCGCAGTCGTTCATATATGCAGTAGATAATGCTGGGTGTCCATCCAACGCAATCGCGGGAAGTGCACCTTGTAAATTTTCCGCAAGAACAGTTCCTAATTCCTGATTTTCTGCCATAAGCTTTTCCGCAAAATCAGCTCTGGGCTTTCTCGGCATTTTAAAGCCTTTCATTAGTTCACCAACAATATGCTCTGCATCTGCAGCCGAACCTCCATTACCTGCCACAAGCAGCTTTCCACCATTTACATAGCACTCTTCCAAAAGCAGATATGCAGAGATAATACTGTTCTTTTCTGATTCAAGTGAAGGGTAACGTTCCACTAATAAATCAATATGCTTCATCAATCTTTTTTCCAACTCACTCATTTCGATACCCTTTCTTTTATTTCAGACACTGTTCTACAAACTCTTTTAATGTCGGTATTGTCACTGTCTGACCATAAGATTCACGACCAATCAACGCTGTTCTGCATCCTGCATTATAACCGGCTTTGATATCGTTTTCTCCATCACCAACCATCCACGACTGTGAAAGATCGATATTGAAATCTTCTGCCGCCTTCAACAGCATACCAGGCTTCGGTTTGCGACAAGTACAATCAATTTTTAGCTCTGGTCTCTCCCCTTCGTATCCCTTATGAGGATGATGAGGGCAATAGTAAATGGCATCCAAATATGCTCCTTCTTTTCCAAGAAGTGTCTCCATCTTATTGTGAATTTCTTCCAGCTCTTCAAAAGACACTTCACCGCGAGCAATTACCGGCTGATTCGTTACAACAACTGCAAGATAGCCAGATTCATTGATTTTACGAACTGCCTCAGCCACACCATCTATCAGTTCAAAATCATCTATATTTCGAAGAAAACCAACATATTTATTAATAGTTCCATCTCTATCAAGAAATACTGCTTTTTGCTTATTTTTTAGATTTTTCCCGGATACTCTTCCTTCTTTATAATCCGCGCATACGGAGTAATACCGTTCCGGGGTACCCATATCTTTCACATATTCTGGGCTGTCATAACAGAACATCTTTCCTGTCCCGGCTAACGGTTTTAATAACTGCCGATCCAAATCAACTTTTACCGGTTTACCGTTTGCACCGATCTTGCCTATTGAATCCGCATCAATATCAACCAGTTCCAGCACTTTCGGGCTGATAACATGCAATCCTGCATTCACTCGGTTTCTATAATACTGCGGCCGCTCGTCTTCTTTTGCAAGCCACTTTTTTACCTCTCCATTTTTATCTGCAACGATTAACCCGCTATCATATGGATGGCTATTCGGGTGGGTAAAAAGTGTAACCATTCCACCATGTTCCTGATGGAAGCCAACAAAACGATTAAAATCAACATCAAACACTGCATCTGCATTTAAAAGTAGAAAATCAGATGTCAGATTATCTTTAATTTTGAACAAGGCACCTGCGTTGCCTAACGGTTCTTTTTCAAAATAGTACTCAATATGTACGCCAAACGGTTTTCCCGTCACAGGGGATGTACCAGATCCATCCCCAAAATAGTCCATAATAATATTACCAAGATGACTCACCGTAATAATAATGTCAGTAAACCCTTGGTCACGCAGACACTCCAGCTCATGTTCCAGTACTGGTTTCCCTTCAATTTTAATCATAGGCTTCGGGATATCACTGGCAACTGAAGAAATACGCGTTCCCTTGCCTCCTGCCATTATTACTACTTTCATCTCTTCATTCCTCACTCAAAATTAGTTCTTTGGTTCGTAGGTTTCCGGTGTATAATGAATCACCCTCGTACCACCATCCTCAAATGCAAACGGAATATGCATCAGGTCACGCATCGCCCAACGCACCGCATCCTGACGTTCAGGCTGAACATAGAATACAAGGAATCCGCCACCACCAGCACCCAGCAATTTTCCGCCCAATGCACCAGCCGCCACGCCTTTTGCATAAAGTTCATCAATACTATTTGTAGAAACAGCCGATCCAGTTTGACGCTTAAGTTTCCAAGTGTGATCCAGCATTCTACCGAAATCATCCAGATCTGCATTCTTGTCTGTCAGAACACGCTCTGCATCATCAACCAGAGCAAGCATCTCTTTCAACTGAGCAGTCTTATCTTGTTTTCCTGCTGCATTTGCTTTCTGCACATCAGAAGAGAAACGGGTAAACCCAGTGAAAAACATCATCAAATTCTGATTAAGTTGCTTCTTTCTCTCCGGTGAAATAATAACCGGCAGGACTTCATATCCATCCGCATTAAAGTTAATTCGGTTAAATCCACCGAAAGAAGCAGCGATTTGATCCTGCCATCCACCAGCTTCCTGACAGAGATTACGCTCCAGATAAATCGCTTCATCTGCTAGTCTTTTCTTGTCAGCATACTTACCCTTTAAAGCATAGAAGGCATTCAGCATTCCAACTGCGAAAGAACTTGATGTTCCTAGGCCAGAACGTGCTGGAAGGTCTGCTTCATATGTAAGACGAATCTCGTGCATGTCTAGCATTTTCATAGCATTGCGGATTGCAGGGTGCTGAATGTCATCAATGTTTGTCACTCGTTCCGTCTTTGAATAGGACAATTCCGTTGAATAGTCAAAAAACCTTGGTAAATGGCGTACATTTACATAGCAATACTTGTCAAATGTGGTAGATAAAACAGCTCCACCGTTTTCCCTAAAAAAACTTTCCATATCTGTTCCGCCGCCAAAAAAGGACATGCGGAATGGTGTTTTTGTAATAATCATATGCTTCTTCTCCTTATTTTCAAAGATATTCACCATTGCGTAATATCTCCAGCTTATTCTACCCTTCTACAGAATAAACAGCAGCAGAGTTTGATAAGGAAGTAGGAACATCCACCATTTATTTATGAATATCCCATCTTCTTAATAACTTTTGCTGGACTCCCAACTGCTACGCAATAGTCCAGCACATCTTTAGTAACCACTGAATTGGCTCCAATCGCGCAATGCTTACCTATCTTTACGTTACCTACAATCACAGCGTTAATTCCAATGTATGAACCATCTCCGATAGACACTTTCTGTCCCTTTTGTACAATTCCTTGATCAATAATCGGAATATCTACATTACGGTACTCATGGTCGCAATCTGTTATATACACATTGGGCGAAAGGAGTACTTTTTCTCCGATTTCCAGAGAATTGGCAATAGATATCCGGCAGCGTTCACCAATTTCGGAGCCTTTTCCAATTCTTACCGTACCCCCCCCCCGACCAGATTTGGGTATAAGGGCGTACCGTTACGGAATCTTCAAAAGTAATATGGTGTTTTCCTTTTAAACTGCAATGCTTGCCAATATACACACGCTGTCCCGCAGTTACACCAAAGATTTTTGCTCGAATCAATCCAAGGCATTCTTTGATTGTCCCTTTAAGTCCCATTCTTATGATACCTTTCTAATAAATTTATTCGGATACAGAAAGAACTCTAACCACTTCGTTTTCTTCATAATCCAAGCAGCTATAATTGGACCTGCAAAGCTGATGCCAAGTCCCAGCATCACATGAATCACAGCACTTTCGATGCCAATCTTCATCAGGAGTGATCTCAATGGTGCAGCAAACAACGTGTGCATCAAGAAAATCGGCATTGTGTACTTTGCAATGAATTCCATGCCTCTACCGAACTTTTCCTCAAAACCCGCCGCCATCATGATAACAGCCACACAAGCCAATAATCCCATTGCGAAAGAGACCACACTACCGCTGATTTCCGCTGTATACACCAAAATACTCAGAATTATAAAAAGCAATCCACATATCATTCCTAATACTTTTTTGCCCTTTGGCTGTACGTTAAACACACAAATGCTCATGCCGAGTACAAACCAGATTTCGTTTGACAGAAATGTCGAAACTGCGTAAATTTCATACCCAATACCGGTTAAAATCAAAAGTTTTGCAAACAAAGAAATTATTATTCCTACTGCTGCCGCTCTTGCGCTGCTAAAAGTCGGTGTGACAAGAAAAATAAAAAAGAGTGCATACAAATACCAGTACGGTGAAGTCGGGTGAAGAAATAATGTATCACTCAAACCTCCAATCTGATCGTTAACACTGCTTGAAAATAACTTTTTTAGCACCCATGTAGCAGTTGTAAAAGTGGCATAGGGTACGCCGAGTGCCAATGCCTTTTTCGACACATTCTTGCACCAACTACTCACGCTATTTACATTGCTGTACTTCTGATATAGGTATCCGCTACAAATAAAGAACAGCGGTACATGGAAGTAGTAAATTGTTGTGTTAAACCACTGGTACAAATCATTTTCAGGCAGAATATTCGCCTTCGTCATGCTTTGGAAGAAATGACCCAGCACAACCAATATACAGGCAATGACTTTTACATCATCGACCCATTTTTCTCTTGTTCTTACCGCTGTCTTTTCACCCATTACTTCGTCTCCATCTGCTGTGCGATATCGGCATCCACAATTTCCTCGCCGGTCTTATGCTTCAGCTGCTCCTTAGAAGCTTCACTCAGACCGTTGTTGATCACACAGTTCATGTCGCAGGTGCTGCACTTATCCAGATCTTCCTTGGTAACTTTTCCATCACGGTAGTCACGGCAAATCTTCAGCTCATACATGCTGTACGGATGTTTGGTGAACAGAGCCTTGAACTTGTGAACCAGAACCCAGGTAGCCGGCTTCCAGATGTACTTGTGCATCGCAGGACTTACGCTGCCGATCATCCAGCAGTCACGGTCGCAGCAACGAACCTTTGCACGAACCTTCTCAGCCTCCGGGCTGTTCCACAGCTCATCCCAGGTCTGATTGTTCAGGTTACCCATAACCTCTTTGTCCTTGGTGCCGTTGCAAGGCATAACATCGCCATACGGATCGATGAAGAAGGTATCGAAGCTCATGTCGCAAGGCAGCAGACGCTTCTGACCGTAGATGTAGTTGATCAGACCGTGATTAAAGTATGCACGGAACCACTTTTTCGGGCTGTTGCTGCGGAGCAGTTCATTGACCAGATTCTCGAAGTTCTTTGCAACCATCGGACGATCGTGGATGATATTCTTCGCCTCAACGAAGTAGAAGCTGTTATGCAGAGAAGCAGTTGCAAACTCCATGCCCATCTCATCGGAAATCTTGTACAGCGGAACCAGGTCAGGAGCATTCTTGTCCTGAACAGTCATACCGAAGCCAACGTCCTTCATGCCCATCTCACGCAGCTTCTTCAGTGTGCCGTAACCACGCTGGTAGCCGTTCTGCAGACCACGAATCTCGTTGTTGGTCTGCTCCAGACCTTCGATAGAGATACGAATACCGATCTGCGGAAACTCTTTGCACAGGTCAACGATGCGGTCAGTAAAGAAGCCGTTGGTAGAGATAACGATACGATCAGACTTCTTGTACAGTTCGCGCACGATATCTTTCAGGTCAGTGCGGATGAACGGCTCACCGCCAGTGATATTTGTGAAATACATCTTCGGCAGTTTCTTGATGGTTTCAATGCTGATTTCCTCTTCCGGCTTGGAAGGTGCTTTATAACGGTTGCACATGGAGCAACGAGCATTGCAGCGGTAAGTGACGATGACCGTACCATTTAACTTCTTTTCTTCAGACATGATTAACTCTCCTAACTCTCTCTTTTAAGAATGTTTCGACTTTATTTAAGAACCACTTGGCACATACCGAAAACACAATCGAACCACAGATGACTGCAACAGCTGTGAAGATATATGCCAGCAGATCATTTTCAAATAGATGAACAAGGTGTAGCTTCTCAAGCACACGATAAATTACCATGTGGCACAGATAAATCTCGAAGCTGATACCACCGAGGAACTTGGCGACTGGATTGACCAGTACCCCCCCCCCGCTTACATCCGAGGGTATAGACCAGTGCTGCCACACAGAAGAACAGCATCGTGAGCGTAGAACTGCCTAATGCAAAATAAGCAGCCGAGGCAATCAGCAGAATCGCTCCGGCGATAACCTTGTGCTTCGATGCGAACTCAGCCAACTCTTTTCGATAGAGGAAGATCAGGCCGCCCGCGATGAAATAGACTGCACTGTACAGAATATTCGACCGTTCATTAAAATTCACTGTCACCCTATCTGCAATGTGGTTTTCATCAAAGAAATATATACTGCACACAAAGTTATAGATTGCAGCACAGACAAATGCCGACCATGCACGCTTCTTATTCTCAAGCAGGAAACAAAAGAATGGGAACAGCAGATAAAATACAAAAATGACTGCCAGCGTCCAACTCACACCGATAACCGATATATTCATATTCGGCAAAAGTCCCTGGCAGAGTGTCAGGTTTGCAAAGACCTCATACAACGCACTTTTACTAGGTGATATTACGAAGTCCACCACACAGAGCAATGCGAAATATGGCCAGATCTTGCTGTACCTTTTGGTGTAGAACTCTCCCACACCGATTTTCTGTTCCTTGAATTTCTGGTAGTAGCCGCAGCACATGCCAAAACCGCTGACCATCATAAAAAGGAACACAAGGTTCGTAAAGGATGGTATAAGCTGGTCAAATACAAATCCACTTGCTTCATATTTTCCATTTGCCAGAATGTGCATCAGTGCAATTCCCAATATGGCATAGGCCTTCAAGCCATCTATTCCCTCATATCTCTCTTTCATCCCGCAAGCATCCCCCACAATGTCTTTGCATATTTTTCCTCTGAGCATTCATTCTCAAGGAAACGCTTGAACTTCTCTGCGCTAGAATCAGCTTCTTCTCTATGCTTCAAGAAGTACTGGATTGTATTTTTCCAGTCTTCAATATCCCTTCCACACAAAGCACCTCTGCCATCGGCGAAATACTCCTGTGTAGTTACCGTATCCGACGTAATTGCCATCTTCCCATTGGCGGCTGCCTGGTAAAAAGCAATCAGTCCAGCCGGTGCCTCCGTATCCAACGGCGTAACTACCAACTGTGACTGACACATGAACTCAAGGAATTCCTGTTCAGGAATATCCGACTTCACCACCATATTTTTGCCGAAGTTATCTTTGTACTCTTCAAACCTATCCCTCGGCATAACACAGTTGAATGTAATTTCTGGCATAGCCTGTGCAATTCTAATCAGAAACTCCCAGTCGCGACCGTTCCGTCCGCCGCAGAATACACTATTCGGCACTACTTCGCCTTCATATTCAATGCTGTAACCACCATGATAGGTGTCATGTAGCAGCGTGTACCTCCTATGGATTCCGAGCATTTCGTTCAAATGCTCACCGTACTTCTTAGAAGTCACCGTCGCCTGAACCTTTTTTGATTTCAGCATCGGCTTGTATAAAAACTTTGCCAGCTTGTTTTTCGCAGTTGCTTTATCTTTGAGCAGAATATTTAGCGCAATAATCTTTCTATTTTTGAACTGTACTTTACACAACCACCAGCACAAAACTGCCATGAAGTCGTACCAACAGATGATAGTGTCACCCTCCCCCGACTGCTTGATCATATCCTTGCAAGCTGCCAGCATTTCTTTGGTGGAATTACATTTCTGTGGAGGATAAATCTGCCGAATCTTGGCTGTTTCATAGCCGTTCAGAAATGTCATATTCTGTTTATCCGCTGGGTTATCAAACAGCATATAAACCATCGGCCTGCCCTCCTCTCTTACTGGTACACCTTCATAATTTTCTCGTAATACTCATCAATGGTATCGAAGCTGATGTTCTTACAGTTCTTGCTATATGCTTCACACAGCTTCTTATCACCCCAGAGCTTTTCTATCTTTTCTTTCAAATCTTTCCCGTTACCGCTCTCAAACAGCTCGCCGGTCTTGTCAACCTGAATCAACTCCGGGATACCACCTATCTCAGCTCCCAGCACTGGTGTGCCATACATCTGGGATTCCATTACGGAGAACGGGCAGTTCTCATACCACTCAGACGGGTAAATGGAGAACCGTGCCTCACGGATCAGCTTCTCCAGTGCCTCGCCTTTCTGGAAGCCAACGTTCTTGATGTTCTTAATACCATTTACTGTCTCTTCCAGCGGGCCAGTACCGGCGAAGATGAACTGCACATCCGGCAGCTCCTTACAGACCTTGATGAGTGTGCCGATGCCCTTTTCTTCAGAGAAGCGGCCGAAGTAGAGGATGTAATCCTTCTTCGGAGTCTCTTTCCACTCCACCTTGTCGATGAAGTTGTGCATTGCCACGGTCTTAGTAGCAAACAGAGGATTGCTGTCCATCTTGCTCTTCATGAACTCGGAGCAGCAGATCATAGTGTCAATGTACTTGTAGGTACCCTTCCACTTCCAGAATTCGGCTTCCATCATGCCGATGGCTGACTTCGCCGTGGAACCGTGAATACACTTGCCTTTCATGCAGTTCACGAAATGACCACCGAGGCACTTCTCACAGTTCTGGTGCGTATTCGGATTGTTCAGCATGTGGTTCGGGCAGACCAGCTGGTAGTCATGTGCCGTGAAGATGATCTTACACTCTCTTCCGGTCTCCTTGCGCCACTTCACGATTTCCAGGATGATGGAAGGAGTCAGTTGGTAGTTAAAATTGTTCAGATGACAGACATCCGGCTTGAAGTCGTCCAGAACTTTTCTCAGCTGCACCCGTGCTTCCTTGCTGTAGATGGTCTTGATCGGGTAGGTCAGCTTACTCAGTTTGCTGCCGCCGTGGAAGTCCATATCTGACGTATAAGCATTGACTCGGTTGCCCACGCAGCGACCTTCATGCTCCATACCGAAGTACTGAACCTCATGTCCGTGCTGCTCTAGCGCCTCACCCAGCTTAAATATGTAGGTTTCTGATCCACCGTTTGGATATAGAAATTTATTTATTATCAATACTCTCATCTATTATTTTCTCCTGTACAGTTTCATCGTTTCCTTTACGACATCATCCCAGTTATATTTCTCGCAGATAAAGTCAGCTGCCTGATTCTTCATTTTCATAACCATTTCAGGATGGTCACAGGCATCTTGCAGTTTTTCTTGCAAGTCCTCTATATTTGACTTTTTAAAAATCAATGCCTTATCTTCCACAACCTCTGTGCACTCTGGAATGTCGGAAACCAGACAGCAGTTTCCATAGCTCATTGCTTCCAGCAGACTTAATGGCATTCCTTCCAGATCAGACGGCAGCGTGTAGATGTAAGCGTTGCTGTATAGTTCATCCAGCATTGCTCCCTGCACAAACCCAGTAAAGAGAATCCGATTGTCACCCTTCGCCAGTTCTTTCAATTCCTCCATAAAGGAATCCGTATCACTAGAGCCGCCTGCGATAACCAGCTTTTTATCCGTCTTGACATTCTTGAAGGCCTCAACCAGATATCGAATCCCCTTTTCTGGCACCAGACGACCGAGGAACAATATGTAGGAATCTTTCTCCAATCCAAAATGATCCGTGATCAGCTTTGCTTCCCGAACCTCTGGCCGATTGACACCATTAGGGATAAAATGTGTCTCCCTTCCGTAGGTCTCCAAGAAATACTTCTGCACGTCTTTGCTTAGAACAATGATCTCGTCCGCATATTTCACAGCATTCTTTTCGCCGCCACGAATGAACTTGGATGCAACGCTTCCGCGCCACTTCTCGCGATCCCAGTCCAAACCGTGGATAGTGCTGATTACACGCTTGCCAAAAAGTTTTGGTATCCAACAGAAAAAGGCAGGACCTTCTGCATGGATATGCACCACATCGTATCTTCCAAATGCACTACAAAGTGCTGCGAAAAAGGAAGAGCTTACCGCCGCAAGTCCCTTCTTCTCAATAGTCGGAACAACCTTTTGACGGATGCCAGCATATTCAATGGTTTTGTCATACTCTGCACCGCTCACATGATGGCCTGCTCTATTGTAGCAAGTTATATCACAACCATTCTGTGCCATTCGGGTGCAGAGTTCTTTTACAACAATCTCTATCCCGCCTTCACGCGAAAGACGTTTCTGTCCGAAAACCGCAAGTCTGATTTTTTCTTCCATTACTTCTCTCCAACCGTCATTCCATAGTTTCTATTCTTGTCCTAGGCTTATACACAATCCCAGCAGTTCTTTTCCTTAAATTGTCATGCTCGTCTTTCACTATTCACCTTTCCTACTTCATAGCACAACAACAAGCCTGTATACAGATTGCAGCAACAATCTATACGCAGGCTTGTCCTCGTACCTCCTTATTCTGTTTTCTGCTCTATCAGCTTTCGCTGTGGTGGGTTAAGTATAGAGCGCAACCAGAAGCCACTAACCCCCGAAATCACGCCGGAACGCAACGCACCATGGTAAACAGAAACAAGTTAAGGTAAAAAAGGTCAAGCCGCGCAAACCCGCATGAAATCAGGATTTTTTCTGGTTACTAACATTATTTCACAGGTTCCATGGACGGTAACAACAACTCTTTTCCCAAACATCTTCGGCAGCCATGCAAAGAATGCCGGACCTTCGGCGTGGATGTGCACCACATCGTATTTTCCAAATGCACTATAAAGTGCCGCAAATGCGGAGGAGCTGACTGCAGCAAGTCCGCGCCGTTCAATGGTCGGAACAGACTTCTGACGGATTCCCTCGTACTCCGTTTTGCCAGCATCGTCATATTCTGCACCACTCACATGATGGCCTGCTCTGTTGTAGCAGGTCACGTCACAGCCATTCTGTGCCATTCGGGTGCAGAGCTCTTTGACAACGATTTCTACTCCGCCTTCTCTCGATAATCGCTTCTGTCCGAACATCGCAATCGCAAGTTTCTTACTCATAAATCTTTCCCACAATCCCACTCAATTTCTTCATTAACATCTCGGCCAACACAAAGAGCGGATAGGCTCGCTTGCCTGTCCGCTGGCTGTCACCCCACCCTCATGGTCGAGATTTCTTCCTGTGCGGCATTTCTGCCGCTCAGAAAGATCAGTCGTTCATTCTTCGGGTAAGAAAATATGAACTTCGGGTTGCGGAGCCTTTCCTTCTCTGCCGTACCCTTGTCCCTATTATGACAGCTGCGTATTATATCTCTAGCCCCGCGCCGTTCAATGGTCGGAACAGACTTCTGACGGATTCCCTCGTACTCCGTTTTACCAGCATCGTCATATTCCGCACTGCTCACATGATGTCCCGATCTGTTGTAGCATGTCACCTGACAGCCCTGCTGCGCCATCCGTGTGCACAGCTCTTTTACCACGATCTCCACGCCGCCCTCTCTCGACCACCTTTTGTGGCCAAAAACAGCAAGCCTCAATTTCTCTTTCATTTTCCCTTTCCTGTCGCTTTCCCCATTTAGGGATCTCATCCCCATACCGTGCCAAACTCCGGCCCGGTTTCCTTTACATCAGAAAAAGCCCGGACGCATCTACGCCCAGGTTTTTGACAGATTTACGCCGCAATTCATTGACATTTTATTTCCAGAATCATCAATATCAATTTCGTAAATGTATTTATTGACACTAAAAATATTTTACCATTTTTTCCTCTGGGGTACAATACTTTGCAGCTGTATCATTGCCTGCATCATGGCTAAGATTTCCGTACTTTATTCCGTCTTTTTGTTGCAACCTATTCATTTTAGAAAGGAACTCGTTCCATTGCTTTTTTGCAGCAAAAAAACACCCTTCCTCTCACGGAAACCCGCAAAAGGAAGGGTGTTGAACTCGTTATCCTGTTGTCGTACCAATCACAGCATGTTCGTACCAGCAAAGCCGGTACCAGCCGTCATTCAGCACGGCATCTCAAGCACTTTTGAGCGTAGAGCTGTGATTAGCAGTTCTCAGCGAAGTACTTAATGGTACGGACCATCTGAGAGGTGTAGGAGTTCTCGTTGTCGTACCAAGACACGACCTGAACCTGATAGGTGTCGTCGTCGATCTTAGCGACCATGGTCTGGGTAGCATCGAACAGAGAGCCGTAACGCATGCCGATGACATCGGAAGAAACGATCTGATCCTCGTTGTAGCCGAAGGACTCAGAAGTAGCAGCCTTCATAGCAGCATTGATGGACTCCTTGGTGACATCCTTGCCCTTGACGACAGCAACCAGAATGGTGGTAGAGCCGGTGGGAACAGGCACACGCTGAGCAGAACCGATCAGCTTGCCGTTCAGCTCGGGGATGACCAGGCCGATAGCCTTAGCAGCGCCGGTGGTGTTGGGAACGATGTTCTGTGCGCCAGCACGAGCACGGCGCAGATCGCCCTTGCGCTGAGGACCATCCAGGATCATCTGGTCGCCGGTGTAAGCATGAACAGTGGTCATGATGCCGGAGACGATGGGGTAGGTCTTGTTCAGGGTGTTAGCCATGGGAGCCAGGCAGTTGGTGGTGCAGGAAGCAGCAGAAATGACCTGATCCTCAGCGGTCAGGGTCTTCTCGTTGACGGAGAAGACAATGGTCTTCAGATCGTTGCCTGCGGGAGCAGAGATAACGACCTTCTTTGCGCCAGCCTGAATGTGAGCCATGCTCTTCTCCTTGCTGGTGTAGAAGCCGGTGCACTCCAGAACGACATCAACGTTCAGTTCGCCCCAGGGAGCGTCCTTTGCGTCCTTAACAGCGTAGATCTTGATCTCCTTGCCGTCAACAATGATGGAGTCCTCGGTAGCCTCGACGGTGTGCTTGCCCTCGCCGATCTTGCCGCAGAAAGAACCCTGAGCAGTATCGTACTTCAGCAGGTGAGCCAGCATCTTAGGGCTGGTCAGGTCGTTGATTGCGACGACCTCGTAACCCTCAGCATCAAACATCTGACGGAAAGCCAGACGACCAATACGACCGAAACCATTGATAGCAACTCTAACAGCCATGTTAATAGTACCTCCTAATTATTTTACCCATAATCGGATAAATCACGGTATCTTTATTTTAGACCAAAACGCAGAAAGTTTCAAGTGTCTGCCAAAAAATTAACAAGACATTCACTGCATTTTTTGCTTTTGTACGATTTTAATTCCTTTCATTCCCTGCTTTTCGGCAATTGCGCCAACAGAGTGCCAACATTTTTGTCAGCTCTCCCCGTTCAAGCAGGCTGTAACGCACGCTCCGCCAATGCCGCCCACGCAGCAAAGGCCCAGTCCGGCAAAGATCTCCGGCCAGACAGCCGGTGCGGCCCAGCTCAGGCCGCTCATCAAAACCAATACGTAGGGCAGCTGCCAGCACAGGCAAAGTGCAAATGCGGCAAGCCCGGCTGCGCACAGTGTTTTGCCATTGCCCGGCTGCGGGACATGCAACGCCCGGGCCAGCGCTGCCAAAAACACCAGTGCCGCAAGCGCCTGCCACACCGCCGCTGTAGGGGTCACGCGGTGCCAGCTGGAGCTGTTCTCCATAAAGCGCAGCAGCACGTTCCAGTAGAACAGCAGACTGCCCGCCACGGCCAGATACAGCCCACCAAAGGGCTTTTTCCACTCGTTGGGGCTGAGCCAGGAGCGGCCCATGGTGCTGAGCCACGTGGAGCACAGGCATTCCAGAATGCACCGCACAAAGCCGCCCAGACCGGAAGCTGCGCCCAGCGCGATCTGTGCACCCGCTGCGGCCAGAAAACATACTGCACCGACAAAAGCCAGAATACCGGCCAGCGGCCTGCGGCTACGCACCGCTTCCGAGCGGGAAGGCTGTGTACGGCCCACAAGCACTGCAGCCAGCACCACGATACCCAGTGCCAGATAGCGCCACCACACCGAGCCGACCACGCACAGACCGGTGACGGCATCGGTGCCAAAGGCAAGGTCTGCCGCGCGCAGCACGCCCAGCAGAATGCTCAGGATAAAAACGAACAAAACAGAAGGATTCATCAGCGTTCCTCGATCGGCTTATATTTCTGGCGCACGCCCAGATACTTGTAAGCGGGACGAATGATACGGTTGGCGAATACCACCTCTTCCACGCGGTGTGCACACCAGCCGGGCACACGGGCAATGGCGAACAGCGGGGTGTAGATATCCTCAGAGATGCCCAGCATGTTGTAGATCAGGCCGCTGAACAGGTCCACGTTGGCGCACACCGGCTTGGTGCTGCCCTTTTCCTCGGCAAAAATGCCGGGGGCCAGCCGTTCGATGCTGCACAGCATATTATACTCTTCCTCAAAGCCTTTGTCGTAGGCCAGATGGCGGGCGCGCTGCTTCAGGATCACTTCACGAGGGTCGCTGATGGTGTACACCGCGTGGCCCATGCCGTAGATCAGGCCGGAGCCATCGCCCGCCTGCTTGCGCAGGATGCGGCGCAGATACTCGCGCACCTCATCGTCGTCCTCGGGGTTTTCCACATGCTTGAGGATATCCTTCAGCTGACGGTTCACCATCAGGTTGGCACCGCCGTGCTTGGGGCCCTTCAGTGCACCGATGGCCGCCGCGATTGCGGAGTAGGTATCGGTGCCGGAGGAGGACAGCACACGGGCGGTAAAGGTGGAGCAGTTGCCGCCGCCGTGGTCGGCGTGCACCAGCAGGCACATATCCAGCAGCTTTGCTTCCTCGTGGGTGAACTTCTGGTCCGGACGGTAGGTGCTGAGGATGTGCTCTGCCGTGCTCTGGCCGGGCTTGGGCAGGTGGAAGAACATGCTCTGCTTATCGTAGTAGCGGCGCTTCATCTGGTAAGCGTTCACCATCATGGTGGGCATGCTGGCGATCAGATTGATGCTCTGGCTCAGGATGTTCTCCAGACTCAGATCCTCGGCGTGCTCATCATAAGAGTAAAGGCCCAGCACGCAGCGCTGCAGCTTATTCATGATATTGGGCGAGGGGGCGTTCATGGTGTCCATGAAGCCTTCCGGCAGGGCGCGGTGCTCTGCCAGGATCTCACAGAAATCGTCCAGCTGCTCCCGGTTGGGCAGACTGCCGAACAGCAGCAGCCAGATCACCTCTTCAAACACAAAGCGGTCATTGCGGTAGGCCTCGTCCACGATCTCGTTGATGTTCACACCGCGGTAGATCAGCTTGCCGGGAGTGGGAATCACATGGCCTTCCTGATCCTTTTTATAGCCCACAACGTCGCAGACGTTGGTCAGGCCGGCCAGCACACCGGTGCCATCCGGGTTGCGCAGGCCGCGCTTGACCCCCAGACGTTCGCTCGTCTCCGGATCGATGTAGTTGTTGGCAACATATTCCTCACACAAAGTCCGCATCGTGTTCGGGTCCAGCGTTGCCACCTCCGAATGTGCAAAATTCATAAGGGGAATTCTCCTTTCATCCTATTTATATACTTTCCCACCCACCCTCAATGATGGGTATAATTCTATATTATCGCTTTTGACGAGTAAATTCAAGCATCAACTGCACCGTTCAGCGCACAAAAAGCCGGTTTGGTGCTTTTTTGCGCTTGCACCACAAAAGGCTTTTTCCCTGTTTCGCATCTTTTTTCAGGGTATATCCGGTATTCTGATTAAAAAAACACCGCTGTCGGAGGGTTTGGGACTATGAAAAAGTTTTTTCTGCCAATCTTTGCGGTCCTGCTGGTGCTGGGCAGCATTCTGCCGCTGGCTGCCTACCGGGTCACACGCGCCGTGCTCAGCGGGGCAAAGCCCGCATCTTCTGCCGTATCTTCACCTGCAGCATCTGCGCAGCCGCCAAATGCCGTGCCTTCTGCGGATGCCGAAACCTTTCTGGTGGAGGATCAGGCCACCGGACAGGTGCTGGAGCTTTCCCGTCAGGAATACGTTCTGGGTGCTGTCGCCGCCGAGATGCCGGTGAGCTGGCCGGACGAAGCGCTCAAGGCACAGGCCGTTGCCGCCCACAGCTATGCGCTCTACTGCCAGGACCACACCACCCTGCAAAGCGGCGCTTGGCTCACTGCCGACCCAGCCCGGCGGCAGGGCTGCCTGACCGAGCCGGTGCTGCGCAGCTACTGGGGCACCGCCTACGAGCAGAATTACGCCCGCCTCTCCGCCCTTGTGGACGAGGTCTTGGATGAGATACTTTATTATGAGAACGCTCCTGCCTGCGCCAGCTACTTTGCCATTTCCAATGGGCAGACCGAGGCCAGTGAAAATGTATGGGGTTCCGCCCTGCCCTACCTCATTTCAGTGGACAGCAGCACCGACCGTTCCGCTGACAACTACGAATACACCGTCACCTTTTCCGCAGAACAGTTGCAGCAGGCCCTTGCAGGCCTTGGCATTTCTGCCGACCTCGCCGCGCCGGAAGGCTGGTTCGGCCCGGCAGCGCTGACCAGCGCCGGATACACAAAAACCGTCACGGTCTGCGGGCAGACCGTTTCCGGCACGACCCTGCGCCGGGCGCTGGGCCTGCGCAGCACATGCTTTACGGTACAGTACCAGAGCGGGAATTTCAGCTTTACCACCCGGGGTTACGGCCACGGTGTGGGCCTGAGCCAGTGGGGCACAAAGGCCATGGCGGAGCAGGGCAAAAGCTATGCCGATATTCTGGCACACTACTACCCCGGCACGCAGCTGCAAGGATGAAAAAGCGGCCCGCACCGCAAAGGCACAGACCGCTTTTCTATTCACTCTTTTTCTTATACCCGCACCATATCCGGGGTGATCTCGGCCAGAGAATGCGCACCGCACATCTGCATGGTGTCAGCCAGCTCACCGGCCAGCTTATCAATGTAGCACTTCACGCCTTCCTCGCCGCCGCCATACACAGCCGTGACGAACGGGCGGCAGATCAGCACGCCGTCTGCACCCAGTGCCAGTGCCTTGAACACATCCACACCGGTGCGGATGCCGCCGTCCACCAGGATCTTCACGCCGGTGCCCTTGAGGGCTGCTGCGATCTCCGGCAGCACCTCGGCAGTGGCCGGGCACTGATCCAGCACGCGGCCGCCGTGGTTGGACACCACGATAGCAGCCGCGCCGGCTTCCTTTGCCTTCAGTGCGCCCTTAACGGTCATAACGCCCTTGACAATGAAGGGGCGTTCGGCCAGCTTGACGATCTCGGCAAGCTCTGCCACGCTCTTGCTGCCTGCTGGCGGAGTCATGTTCTTCAGGAAGGGCAGACCGGCTGCATCCACATCCATGGCCACGGCAAAGCAGCCGCTGGCCTTGGCCTCGGCCATCTTTTCCTTAATGGTATCAATGTTCCAGGGCTTGATGGTGGGCACGCCGCAGCCGTTTGCTGCGCCAATGGCCTTGGTGGCCATCTCCATAACGGTGGGGTTGGTGCCGTCGCCGGTAAAGGCAGCGATGCCGTTCTCTGCACAGGCGCGCACCAGCACATCATTATAGGTCATATCGGTATAGGCTTCCGAGTAGTGCAGGTTCACAGCACCCACCGGGCCTGCAAAGAACGGGTACTTGAAGCTCTTGCCAAACAGCTCAATATGGGTGTCCGGGGTGCCGCCCTCGCACAGGGTGTCCATGTTCACGCGGATTTCGGCCCACTTATTATAATTGCGGATGGCCGTATCGCCCACACCCTTGGCACCGGGGCCGGGGATCTGGTTTTTGCAGGCCACGCCGTTGCACACCGGGCAGGCCTTGCAGTATTTGCCAATGCACTCACGGGCATTGGCCAGCACTTCAGGATAAGTCATAAGAAAGCATCCTCCTTTTTTATTCCACTCTGCGGCCGCAAAGATTTCCCGCCGCAGTACTCTCCTGCTTCATCATAGTCCGGTTCAACCGCTTCGTCAAGGGTTTTTGCTGCATCCCTGAATTTTTTGCCGTTTTTTGCCTGCACAGAGATGTCGTTTTGAAAAAAACCATTTTTTTCAAAAAATCCTTGACAAAAGCGGTTCTTTCAGGTATTATAGTGTGGCGCTACGGCGTACAACCGAATATGGAAAGATGGCTGAGTTGGTCTAAGGCGCACGACTGGAAATCGTGTAACGTGTCAAAAGCGTTCTGGGGTTCGAATCCCCATCTTTCCGCCAGAAATCCGAAACCTTACGGTTTCGGATTTTTTGTTTTATCTTCTCATTTTTCATTTTAAAAAAAAGTGCTTGACAAATGCGCACCTTTCAGGTATTATAGTGTGGCACTGCGGCGTACAACCGAATATGGAAAGATGGCTGAGTTGGTCTAAGGCGCACGACTGGAAATCGTGTAACGTGTCAAAAGCGTTCTGGGGTTCGAATCCCCATCTTTCCGCCAGAAATCCGAAACCTTACGGTTTCGGATTTTTTGTTTTTCCAGCGCTTCTCTGTTCCGCCTTGACTTTTGTCCGCTGTTCCGCTATGCTGAATAAAACATCTGAGGGAGGATTTTTTATGGCATCTTCCAAACGAAAAAAGCACGGCGCGGGCTATGTGGTCCTGATCGCAGTGCTCATCCTTGTACTGCTTGCAGTCGTGGCCGCTGTAACCGGGTACAGTCTGGTAGCCCGCCGGGTGAAAGCGCTGCAGGCAGGCGCGGCCTTTACCTTTGATTATGAGATCACATCCACAGCCGATTCCCCTGCCCTTTACACCATCCTGCAAAAGACAGGCTCCACCAAGGGCACCGTCAACGGCCTGTATGCGCCGGACGCACTGCAGCTGAGCATCTCGGCCCCGGATGCCGTTATCCCGGCAGGCCCGCTCACCCGGGTGTATATCAGCAGCAGCGAGACCTTATACGATGTCGGACAGCTGTACAAAAATATCCGCTCTTCCATCACCGGCAGCTACCCGCTGGCAAGCCTTCTGCTGCCGGACTGGAGCCTTGGCAGTTATATCTCGCAGGCCCAGCTGGCAAGCCTGCTGGGTGTGGACACCACAGCCACCAGCCTGCAGGACATGACCGAGTTTGAGCTGCCGCAGAAAAAGCTGCAGCGCGTACAGCCGGAAAACGCAAAGGACGGCTACCTTTATTTTCAGCTGGATACCGGTGATGCCAGCGCCAATGCACCGGTACTTGTTATCGGGCTGGAAAAGAGCAGGTTCTTTGCGGATGCCATCCCGGTGCACATCCTGCTCACCATCCCGGAACACGGGGTCAGCATCCAGCTCACTGGCACCGTGAGTGCCCAGACCGTGGTGCTCACTGCGCCCACATCCCGCATGAAGGACGAAGACATCCAGACGCTGGTGCAGATCCGCGATACCATCCAGAGCGTGCTGCAGTTCGTGCAGACCGCTGCCAACAGCGTACAGAACGCGGGCTGATCTTTCCGCAAACATCAAAAGCCAGAAACGGCAGCAGTCGTTTCTGGCTTTTGTTCTGTCATTTTACCGGTCGAGGATTCGGCCATCGGTGGAGAAGGTGACTACATTCCACGGGATGAACTTGCCGCTGTTTTTCAGAGCAGTGATGGCAGCGTGCTCCAGCCCGCCGCAGCAGGGCACCTCCATGCGCAGCACGGTCACGCTCTTGATATCATTGCTGCGGATGATCTCGGTCAGCTTTTCGCTGTAATCCACAGCATCCAGCTTCGGGCAGCCGATGATGGTCACATGGCCCCTCATGAACTCCTCGTGGATATTGGCGTAGGCATAGGCGGTGCAGTCGGCGGCGATCAGCAGCTTGGCACCGTCAAAGTAGGGCGCGTTCACCGGCACCAGCTTGATCTGGCAAGGCCACTGTGCCAGCTGGGACTGCATGGGCACTGCGGCTGCGGCAGGTGCGGTCTGCTCACGGTGGAACTGTTTCATCATGCTGCCCGGGCAGCCATGGAACGCCGGTGCGGCGGGCTGTGCCTGCTGCTGGGCGGCAGCGGCCTTTTTCTGCTTGTTTTCCAGCACAGCCTGCTCGTCATAAGCGGCGGCTTCGCGCTCGGTAAAGGTGATGGCACCGGTGGGGCATCCGGGCAGGCAGTCGCCAAAGCCGTCGCAGTAGTCGTCCCGCATCAGCTTGGCCTTGCCGTTCACAAGGCCGATGGCCCCCTCGTGGCAGGCGGTGACGCAGGCACCGCAGCCGTTGCATTTTTCTTCGTCTATATGAATGATTTTGCGGATCATGGAAAAGCCCTCCTTGCTTTGATGTTCTGAGTATACTATAATCAGACCGTGCTTTCGGTTGTTATAACCACAGAAAGAGGATTTTTATGAAAAAGATCGCGTCGCCCCTGTTTCAGGATCTTTCAGAAGCCGAGCTGGATACCCTTGCCGCTGCCAGGCACCTGCGCACCCGGCAGTTTGCAAAGCACGAGGTCATCTTCCGCGCCGGAAGCTGCGTGCGGGAGATCGGCATTGTGCTGCGTGGTTCCGTGCACATTGAAAATCTGGATCTCTGGGGCACCAAAAGCATCCTGAGCAGCGTAGGCGCCGGGCAGGCCTTTGCCGAGACCTACGCCTTTTGCGGCGAGGCCTTGATGGTGGATGCTGTTGCGGCCGAACATTGCGAAATACTGTTCCTGCACACTGCCGCCCTTACCGATGCGCGGATCGAGCCAGCGCTGAAAGACAAGCTGCTGCGCCGTCTGCTGGCGGTATCCATGCGCAAGAACCTCAGCCTTTCGCAGCGCATCTTCTGCACAACGCCCAAGACTGTGCGCGGACGGCTGCTGACCTATTTTTCCGCACAGGCAGCACGCTGCGGCAGGATGGAGTTCGAGGTGCCCTTCAACCGCCAGCAGATGGCCGACTACCTCAATCTGGACCGCAGCGCCCTCTCCAAAGAGCTGTGCAAAATGCGGGACGAAGGTTTGCTGGAATTTGATAAAAACCGCTTTGTTTTAAAGCAGCTTCCAGAATAATCAAAAGCGCCCGCCGGGCAGGGCAGGACCTCCGGCGGGCGCTTTCATTTTAACAGGTCAACAGAACGAGATCAGACCGTCTCCTTCTTCTTGCGGGGTGCGCACTTGCGCTTGGGCTTCTCCGCAGCGGGCTTTTCCTCTGCAGGTACTTCTGCCTTTGCAGGCTCTGCTTTTTCGGCAGCCTTGGCGGCGGTCTTTTTTGCGGCAGTCTTACGGGCAGGCTTTGCGGGCTTTTCTGCCGGTTCTGCGGTCTCTGCCTTCCCCTCTTCTGCAGCTTCTGCCTTGGCGGCAGCCGCCTTTTTGGTGGTGCGGGGCTTGCGGGCCGCAGTCTTCTTGGCCGGTGCCTTTTCTGCAGCGGGTGCAGCTTCGGCGGCAGCCTCCACAGCAGGCGCCTCGGCCTTCTTTGCGGCACGCTTTGCGCGCTCCTTCACCTCGGCAATGGTCCACAGCTGGTCATCTGCGCCGGACACCTCCTGCCAGATCTGCAGCACAGTGCCAACCGCAGCGCCCATGCCAACGGTGTCCACGCACTTGCCGCCGGCCCAGGAAGAGCGCAGGCGCACAGTTCCTTCCGGGGTGGGCTGAACAGTCCACATCTGAGAGGTGCCGCCCACATCCTCCCACAGGTGCAGCCAGGTGCCGTTGGCGGTGCCGGTCATGGTCAGGTCCAGCAGCTTGCCGGATGCGCGGTTGCGGATGCGGTAAACGCCGTCACCCACGCGGATAAAGCTCCACTCCTGCTCAGGCTTATGCTCGTACTTGCCCAGACGGACGGTACCGGCTTCCTTGGTGCCCTCCACGGCCTGAATGACGTTGCCGGTGTGCGCGGCAATGGTGTAAAAGTGATCGGCTTCGATCACGGTCTGTGCAACAGTTTTCATGGTTTGTTCCTCCTATGGATCGCAGCCGCCCGGCTCTGCCTGCGGCTGCCGCTTATATTTTGTATGCAGCCTGTACAGATGCACAGGCTCTTTTGTTTCCCTTATGGTAAATGATACCACATATCGTGATTTTCTACAAGCAATTCGACCAGCCTTTAGCAAAACAGACAAAAACAGTCAAGCTTTCCGTCCGTTTTTCTCCCGCTCCATGGGCATTTCAGGCACCATTCTGTACCGGTTCGGCTCTCGACTTTTTGCCGCAGCTGCGTTATACTATGGAACGTGCATCCCGTGCACACATTCAAATTATCCGCCGCTCTGCTGCTGGGCGGCTTTTCTTGACCTATTCCTTATGATAAAAGGAGGTTCTTTCATGTCAGCAGACGAGCTCAACATTCAGCAATACAAAAAAATGACCGAGACACCCATTCCAAAGCTGATCCTCGGTCTTGCCGCCCCTACCATTTTAAGTATGCTCATCACCAGCATCTACAACTTGGCCGATACCTTTTTTGTGGGCCAGATCTCCACCAGCGCTTCCGGTGCGGTGGGCATTGTTTCCAGCCTGATGGCCATTATTCAGGCGCTTGGCTTTACGCTGGGCCACGGCTCCGGCACCATCATCAGCCGCAGCCTTGGCAGCCGGAACACTGATGCCGCCACCCGCTTTGCTTCCACCAGCTTTTTTACTGCTCTGGCCGTTGGCGTGGTGCTGGCCGTTGTGGGCCTTGCCACTCTGCCCAGCTTCATGATGCTGCTGGGCAGCACCGAGACCATTCTGCCCCACGCCTGCGCTTATGCACGGCCCATCCTCATTGCAGCCCCGCTTATGATCTCCAGCCTTGTGATGAACAACATCCTGCGCTATGAGGGCAAGGCGAACTTTGCCATGATCGGCCTTGTGACCGGCGGCGTGCTGAACATTGTGCTGGATCCCATCTTTATGTTCGCGCTGGGCCTTGGCACCGCCGGTGCAGGCATTGCTACGGCTCTCAGCCAAAGCATCAGCTTCTGCATCCTGCTGTCCATGTTCCTGCGGGGCAAAACCGTCAGTCAGTTCCGTATTGCTGCCGTCACCCGTGAAGCGCGGGAGTTCGGCCTGATCCTGGTGGGCGGCGCGCCCAGCTTTGGCCGTCAGGGCCTGCAGAGCATCGGCGGCATGCTGCTGAACATTGCCGCCCGCAGCTACGGCGATGCCGCTGTGGCCGGCATGAGCATCGTTTCCCGCATTTTCATGTTCATCATTTCGGTCGCCATCGGCGTAGGACAGGGCCTGCAGCCGGTAGCTGCCTTCAACTATGGTGCACGCAAGTTCCGCCGGGTGCGGCAGGCGGCCATCTTCACCATGGGTGCAGCCTTTTGTATGCTGGTGGTGCTGGTGAGCCTGTGCTGGGTCAACAGTGATGCCCTCATCCGCCTGTTCCGTGATGACCCGGATGTTACCGCCGTGGCGCTGCCCGCCTTCCACTATCAGTGCCTTGCCATTCTGCTGCAGCCGGTCATTGTGGTGGCAAACATGACCTTCCAGAGCGTGGGCAAAGCCGGGCGCGCCACCTTTCTGGCCTGTTGCCGTCAGGGCGTGTTCTTCATTCCGCTCATCCTCATTCTGCCCCGCACTTTCGGCCTTGTAGGCGTAGAGATCTGCCAGCCCATTGCGGATGCGCTCACCTTTATTGTTTCCCTGCCGTTCCTGCTGGCCTTCCTCAAGCAGCTGGACCGGATGGACGATGCTGAAAAAGCCAAAGCACAGTCCTGAAAGTCTGTCATAAAACTGTAATCAACAGCCGCGTTTTCCTGCAATGGAATGCGCGGCTGTTTCGTATTATAATTGAACTGGAAAACCTTTCCGGCTTTCTTTTAAACTTTGTTCCTTTCCATACTGTAAGGAGTGATCTTTATGAAGCGTAACGTTTGCCGCATAGGCAGCGCTGCTGTATGCGCTGCCCTGTGCCTTACCCTTGGCTGCAGCTGCAGCGTGCTGCCGCCCGCTTCCGGCAAGCCTGCTGCTCCTGCTTCCTCAGTGCCCACCGATGCACACGGGGATCCGCTTTACGACAGCTCCCGGCTGGACGACGGAAAGCTGCGGATACTTTACGGTTACGACAATTCCGGCGGTGCCTGCACCGTTCTGTGCGGCAGCAAGGTGCTGTACCAGTCCTTCCGCAGCGAGAACGTGAACCTTCTGCAGGACACCGTGACCGGTGAGACCAACTACTGGTTCCGCACCTGGGCCGACCCGGACGCTTATTGCGGACGGCGCAGCGGCCTGTTTGACAAAGGCGGCAATGAAGTCATGACCTTTGAGGGGGAGCAGAACGCCTCCATGCAGAACGGTCTGCTGGTGCTGCAGGAAGCCCACGCCGTGAACGGCAGCTACGAAAACGGCTACGACGATTACGGCACCTGTCAGGTGATCGACCTTTCCACCGGCGAACGTCTGCCCGTGCCGGATGGCGCATACCGCTGCATCGTGTGCGGGGACAGGCTGGTGTTCACCTGCTATGCCCGCCCAGCAGACCTTGCCGAGGACGCATGGGACGATGAACCCGCCCTGCACAGCTGGGTCATTATACAGACGAAGGACGGTACACAGACTTACGGCGCAGATGCCACTACTGCCCTGAGCCTTTCCTATGCACCGGACGTTCTGAACGACTGGGTAGAGCTGGACACCTGCCACGCCAGCGGCGAACCAACGGACGAAACGCTCTATAACCCCGCCACCGGCGAAGGCTTCACCGGCTTCCGACAGGTATGCGGCAGCGGCACCGCCTGCTTCGAGACTAGCGATGGCCGCTACGAGCTGCGGGATCTCACCACCGTGGACCGCACCCTCATTGGCACCTTCGACGACCAGCCCAGCAGCTATTTCCCGGGCTATGTGGTCACATGGCGCACGAGCGGCGACTTCGGCTATGATCTGCACGACCTTGTTACCGGTGAGGTGACACCGCTGTACGCTTCCAGCGTCATGAGCGACACCATCGCCCTTTACTATGAGGACGGACGGTTGAAGGTGTTCAACACCGAAACCGGCGATTTGATCACTGATACCACCGTGGAGCCAGTGGAGGGCCAGCAAAGCGTGATGATGGATAACAAGGGTGACGGCTACGTCTGGCTGGAGCTGCGGGATAACGATAACTTTGAGACCACCGCCACCCGCGTGTACGGCCCCGAGGGCCTTGTCTCCGACCTGACCCATCTGCAGGACAAGTATTATGCCCTAAACTATCTCATCACCACACCGGAGGGCAGGCCGCTGTACTGTGGCAACGCCAATGCGCCCAGCAGCAACGGCTCAATGTGTGACGTGCTGGATGAAAACGGCAACATTGTGTTCTATGGCCTTGGCAGCTGCTACAGCTACTACGACAACAGCCTGAACCAGCTGCCAGAACACGTGTTCGTTGCAAAACGCGGCTTTTACTACGGCTGGATGGATACGAACGGCAAATGGCTTTACTGCCAAAGCATCTTCTCTTCCATCAACGCCGACGATGAAATGGGCTACTGACCCAATAGGAGGAACGCCTTATGAAAAATGCTAAAATTTCCCGCCGCAGCTTTCTGCTTGGCCTTGCCGCCTGCTCTGCCGCAGGCATTCTCACTGCCTGCAAGGGGGATGACACCCCCGCCAGCAGCGCTTCCACCTCGCCGGAAGCACCCGCTTCTTCCGTGAGCGAGCTTGAACCCATCGGGCTGTTTACCGTGGAAGATTTTCCCAAGCTGGACGGCAGCACTGCCTGCATCCCGCTGATGGCCCAGATGATGGCCGATACCACCGGCATCGATCTGGAAGTAGCCCAGAGCGGCATTTCGGTCAGCACCACGGCCTATGCGTGGGAAAACTTCGGCCTGTACCCGGATGAGGAGTACACTGCCAGGATGCTGGTGGTCTACGAAGCGCCGGACTACGTAAAGGAAGAGCTGAAAGAAGCAAACGCCCAGCTGGAACAGAAACCCATTGGCCGGGACGCACTGGTGTTCATCGTGAACGAGAACAATCCGGTCAAGAGCCTGACCCGGCAGCAGCTGAAGGATATCTATGCCGGTAAGATCACCAACTGGAAAGAAGTGGGCGGCGAGGATCTTGCCATCGTGCCCTTCCAGCGGGGCGAAGACTCCGGCAGCCAGACCCTGTTCCGCAAGCTGCTCATTCAGGGCGGCGAACTGATGGACCCGCCCACCGAGCTGGCTCCCGCTGCCATGGGTGAGCTGGTGGATAGCATCGCCGCCTACAACAACAGCGCCAATGCCATCGGCTTCTCGGTCTACTACTACATCGACCAGATGTACTCCCAGCCCGGCCTGCGTCTGCTGGCCGTGGACGGCGTGACCCCTTCCAACGACACCATCGCCAGCGAAAGCTACCCGCTGTGCAACGAGTTCTATGCCGTTCTCCATGCGGACGCTGCCGCCGACAGCCCGGAACGCCAGCTTTACGACTGGCTGGATACCGCCGCCGGACAGGACTGCATCAAAAAATCCGGCTATGTAGCGGTGGCACCCGCCACTGCAGCGAACAGTGCCGTCTGATCTTCTAGCAATTGACAGCTTTCTGCATTTCTGTTACAATATTACACATGAATGTTGAAACTTTTTTGCAAAGGAAGGCTCAATATGGACAATTCCTCCTCCCATGTGGAAAGCCGCTGGCGCACCCAGCTGCGCAACCGCATCATTCAGGCGTCCAGTCTGCTGGAAATTTTGCTCTCCGGCCTTGTGCTCATCGGCCTGCTGCTCAGCGCTGTGCCGCTCATCAAGTGGATGCCCGGCCTGCTGTTTGACGGCAACGAAGTGGAGATCCGCATTTTTCTGGAGCGGAGCCTTGACATCGTGATCGGCATCGAGTTCATCAAAATGCTGGCCAAGCACAGCCCCGGCAGCAGCCTGGAAGTGCTGCTCTACGCCATTGCCCGTCATCTGGTAGTGGGCCATGACTCGGCAGTAGAAAACCTGCTCAGCGTGGGAGCCATCGCCCTGATCTTCATTGTGCGCAAGTTCTTCTTTGTGCCGGCCTTTGGTGCCCACCTGCCGGACGGCCATCCGGCACCGGATCTTTCACCTCGCCAGAGCGGCATCCCCGCCGATGCGTTTCTCTCCCGCCTGAAGGAGCGCGCCAAGGCCGAGGTGGCCGAGGCCATTCCTTCCGAAGAAGAGACTTTTGATGAGTACGATTTTGAGCAGGCCGCCCCGGAACCAAAATAACATAAACAAAAATGCCCCGCAGCACTGCCGGAAAACCAGCAGGCTGCGGGGCATTTTATAATGCTTTTATTTTTTATTGTGCTTTCCGAAGCGGTACTCTTTGCCCTCACGGATGCGCTGGATATTGGCGCGGTGCATATAGATCACCATGCCGGACATAAAGCCGGAGCCAATGGCGCACACCAGCATATCACCAGCGGCATAGCCCTGCAGGGAGCCGTAAATGATGGTCAATACCGGGTAGAGTACTGCCATGGCCACGCTGCCCAGCGACACCATGCCGGTGGGAATCAGGCACACCAGAAAGATAATGGCCAGAAACGGCAGCAGCACCGGCTGGATGGCCAGAATGGCACCAGCTGCCACCAGCACGCCCTTGCCGCCTTTGAACCCGAAGTACAGCGGGTACAGATGGCCCAGCACTGCAAAGATGGCGGCCAGATAGACACCCAGATACGGCGACACACCAGCATCGGCGGGCAGCATGTGGAACAGCCACCGGCCGATGCACACGGCCAGCACGCCCTTGAGCACATCGCCTGTCGCGGTCATGGCGGCAGCCTTCTTGCCAAAGGTGCGCAGCATGTTGGTCATGCCGGCCGCACCGCTGCCATGATTGCGCACATCGTCATGATATACGAATTTGCTGACGAGGATGCCGGTATCCACACTGCCCAGCAGGTACGCCTGCAGGATGGTGGCTGCGGCGATCAGGATCGCTTTCATCATAGAAACGGATGCCTCCTTTGCGGGCGCTTACACGTCCTTTGCGCCCACTTCGCCGGAACCGCGCTCGCGGATCACCAGACGGATGGGGGTGTGTTCCAGACCAAAGTTCTCGCGGATCTGGTTGATCAGATACCGCTGGTAGCTGAAATGGAACAGCTGCTTCGAATTCACAAAGGCCACGAACGTGGGCGGGCGGGTGGATGCCTGCGTCAGATAGAAGATCTTCAGGCGGCGGCCCTTGTCGCTGGGCGGCTGCATCCGGGCTGTGGCGCGGGCCAGCATCTCGTTCAGCACGCCGGTGGGCACGCGGGCACCGTTCTGGCTGTCCACATCGCGGATCAGCTGCATGAGCTTGTTCACGTTGTAGCCGGTCTGAGCCGAGATGAAGATGATAGGAGCATAGCCCATAAAGCTGAAGCACTCGGCATAATCGCGGCGCTGCAGCTCCATGGTGTTGGTCTCCTTGCCTTCCACCGCGTCCCACTTGTTGACGACGATGATGCACGCCTTGCCCTGATCGTGGGCATAACCGGCCACCTTGCTGTCCTGCTCGGTAAAACCGACGGTGGCATCCACAAGGATCAGCGCCACGCGGCTGCGCTCCACAGCGGCCAGTGCGCGCACTACCATATAACGCTCCAGACCGTCGGTGATGTTGCTGCGCTTGCGCAGACCGGCGGTATCGGTAAAGATGAACTTGCCATAAGCGTTGTCCACCGGGGTGTCAATGGCATCACGGGTGGTGCCCGCCTCGTTTGCCACGATCATGCGGTTCTCGCCCAGAATGCGGTTGGTCAGGCTGGACTTGCCCACATTCGGGCGGCCGATGATGGCAACCGGGATGCGGTCCTCTTCCACCACCGTCTCGCTGAAGTCCAGATGGGCGCACACAGCGTCCAGCAGGTCGCCGGTGCCGTGGCCGTGCACGGACGAAATGGGCATCACCTCGTCAAAGCCGAGGTTGTAGAACTCGTACATCTCCATGGGGGCATCGCCCACCTTGTCGCACTTGTTCACGGCCAGAATGATGGGCTTGTGGCTGCGGCGCAGCATGTGGGCCACATCCTCGTCCGCGGCGGTCAGGCCGTCGCGCACGTCCACCACCATGATGATGCAGTCTGCAGTGTCAATGGCGATCTGGGCCTGCTCCCGCATGTGGGCCAGAATGCCCTCGGTAGCCTTGGGCTCAATACCGCCGGTGTCCACCAGCAGGAAGTCATGGCCGTTCCACTCGCAGTTGGCAAAAATGCGGTCACGGGTAATGCCCGGCGTGTCCTCCACAATGGCAAGGCGCTGACCGCACAGCTTGTTGAACAGGGTGGATTTTCCCACGTTAGGGCGGCCCACCACTGCTACGATCGGTTTGCTCATAGGGGTTCCTCCTTTCTTGCAACCCTCTCAGGCACGGCTTACGCCGCGCCAGCTCCCCCGAAAGGGGGAGCTTTTATCACTTCTGCCGAAAGATGCATAAAACCTCGCCCTTCGGGAGAGGTGGCATCGCGCAGCGATGACGGAGAGGGTTTTCTTTTATGCTCTTCTTCTCCTTGCAATGTGCAGGCCGCTGCGCAGCAGGGCGCGGGCTTCGTCGCCGCCAGAGGTCGGCAGCACCTCCACCTTCACGCCAAGGCGCTGGGCCAGCTGGTCAGTGGTGATGTCGTCCAGAAAGGTGTCTTTTTCCTCCCGCAGCATCACGGCGGGCACGCCCAGCGTGCCGCTGGTCAGCCTGCCCTCGCACTGAGCAATGATATCGGTCGCCGTTACAAGCCCGGCCACACCCACATTGCCGCCAAAGAATTTGTTCTTGATGGTGTGCACCGTCACCTCGACCATGGGATACTGGCGGTGCAGCTCAGCCATCATCTGGTGGATGAGCGGCGAAGCCATTTCGCCCGTGACCACGTCCATCTTTTTGGTGCCGTAGATGCGGTGGGGCTTTTCCAGCTCCGCCAGAAATTCCGAGGCATACAGGCGCATCATGCCCACGCCGTTTTCCAGCTGGTCGAAGTCCTCGTAGAACTCTTCCGGCGGGATGGGCCTGCCAGCCTTGAGGTACCATTCATCACTGGGATAAATGATGCGCTTGCCGTGGCGGCGCTTGCACTCATCGCCGAATTCTTCCATGATGTCGATGACTTCGGCGCTGGTCTTTGCATCATACGGTGTCTGCTTGAACAGCTTCTCGCGGTAGTCTGTCACACCGCAGGGCACCGCAGCGATGCTCTGCACCATGGGGGTAAGCTCCAAAAGGTCGGAGAGGGTACGGCGCAGCTCGTCGCCGTCGTTGATGCCGCGGCACAGCACCAGCTGACAGTTGACGGCGATGCCGCCCTCCACCAGACGGGGCAGATACTTGAGCACCTCGCCGCCGCGCTTGTTGGCCAGCATCCGCACACGGAGCTGCGGGTTCGTGGTGTGCACTGAAATGTTGATGGGCGAAATATGCATCTTGATGATGCGGTCGATCTCGTGGTCCTGCATGTTCGTCATGGTGATATAATTGCCGAACAAAAAGGAAAGCCGCTCGTCATCGTCCTTGAAGTAAAGGCTCTCGCGCATACCGGGGGGCAGCTGGTCGATGAAGCAGAACATGCAGTGGTTGGAGCAGGAGTGCTTCTGATCGCCCAGATAGGTCTGGAAATCGCAGCCAAAGGGGCCGCGCTCCGTGCGCTGCACATCCCACTCGCGGATGCCGTCTGCCACCCTTGCTTTCAGGTGGAAGCTTTTGCTGTCGGTGTAGAAATCGTAGTCCAGACTGTCGTTCAGCTCGTTTTCGTCCACGCTCAAAAGCTCGTCACCCGGGCCAAGGCCCAGCACTTCCGCTTCGCTGCCGGGTTCCACCCGTGCGATCTTCATTGCCACCGCATCCACCTCCTTTCAGACAGAACAAGAAGGGGAAGGCATGCGCCCTCCCCTTCTGTACATAACACCATTATGCCACCAATTACGCGCAAATTAGGCCTTCTTGATGACTTCCTCGCCCTTGTAGTAACCGCAGTTGCCACATGCCTGGTGGGGGAGCTTCAGAGAGCCGCAGTTGCTGCACTTGACCAGTGCGGGGGCCTCCAGCTTCCAAACATTGCTGCGACGCTTGTCGCGGCGGGCCTTGGAAAGATGTCTCTTAGGTACTGCCATATTTTTGCACCTCCTTGATGGGTTTATCAGTTCAGCAGTGATTTAAGGATTGCGAGCCTTGTGTCTACGGGAGCTTCGGCATGCTCTGCCGGCTGGCAGGTGCATTCCGCCTTCTTTTTGCCGCACACGGGGCAAAGCCCGGCGCAGTCGGCACTGCAAAGCAGCACCGTGGGGATCTGGAACATAAACTCCTGATTGAGCCATTCATCTACATCCAGATGTCCTTTTTCGTCCAGCGGAAGGTCAAAATCCGGGTCATCCAGATCCCGTTCCTTTACCGTCCACTCCGTATCGACCGTCTCCTCCCGAATGACCGGGTCCAGACAGCGGGCGCACTCTCCGTGCACCGATGCGTTTGCCCGCAGTGTCATCCGGACCTCGTCGCCGTCCGTCTCCGCTTCAAAAACAACGGTGACCGGCTGCGGGATCCTTGCCCCGGCATAATCATGTGCAGATAAATCACACTGAAACTCTGCATGATAGGGTTGTCTGCCGGTGGCGATAAACTTTCTCAGGTCAAATTGCATAGTACACCTCTAAAAGGCTGCTTTGTTAGTATAGCGCCAACGCAGCCCTTTGTCAACACCAAAACAGGCAGAAAACCGAAAAAATTTAAATTTCCCGGTTCTCTGCCTGTTCAAAGTGGTTCAGATCCCGATTTTCCGGAATTACAGGTACTTCTTCACATCGTGGGGCAGTGCAGCCTCGTCAGCGCTGACGGTAACAGTCACCTTCACGCTGTCGCCTGCAATGGCTGCCATCTCGTCCAGCACAACGCCCAGACGGTTGATGTCATGATCCAGCACCTTCAGGATGCCGTCAATGTACAGGTCGGTGATATCGTAGTTGCTTGCCATCAGGCCGGCAACAAAGCCGTACAGCATTTCGCCGCCGGAGATCTTGTACTCGTCCAGGTCGATCAGACGTGCAGCAGGAGCGATGTCGTAGGTGAGCTTCATGCCCTTTTCAACGACGACCACGTTGCCCTTGGAGGTCTTGACCGCATCATTGATCTGGTCGATCATAGCCTTGGTCTTGCCGGAGCCCTTGGTACCAACAATCAGTTTAATCATAGTTCAGTCCTCCTGTATTTTCCACGCCTTGCGGCGGGAGATCATTTTTATTTACTTCAGCTTTGCTTCCAGCTCGGCGGTCAGGCCTTCGTAGCCCGGCTTGCCCAGCAGAGCAAACATATTCTTTTTATAGCTCTCAACGCCCGGCTGATTGAAGGGATTGACGCTGAGCAGATAGCCGCTGCAGGCACATGCACGCCAGAAGAAGTAGATCAGGTAGCCCACATTGTAAGCGGTCAGGTCGTCCACCTCGATCAGCACCTCGGGCACGCCGCCGTCGGTGTGGGCGAGGATGGTACCCTCCATGGCCTTGCGGTTGACAATGCTCATGTTCTGGTTTGCCAGGAAGTTCAGGCCGTCAAAGTTGCCTTCCAGCGGGTCGATGAACAGATCCTGTGCAGGCTTCTTCACGTCCACGATGGTCTCGAACATGGTGCGGGAGCCTTCCTGAATGAACTGACCCATGGAGTGCAGATCGGTGGAGAAGATGCAGCTTGCGGGGAACAGGCCCTTGTTGTCCTTGCCCTCGCTCTCGCCGAACAGCTGCTTGTACCACTCGTTCATCAGGGCGAAGTCCGGCTCGTAGCACTCCAGAATTTCAACGCTCTTGCCCTTGCGGTACAGGATGTTGCGGATGGCAGCATACTTGTAAGCGTCGTTGTCCTTGCTCAGAACGGAGAAACGCTCCATGGAATCGGCAGCGCCCTTCATCAGGTCGTCGATGCTGATACCGGCAGCAGCAATGGGCAGCAGGCCCACAGCGCTCAGCACGGAGTAGCGGCCGCCCACGTCGTCGGGGACCACGAAGGTGGGCCAGCCCTGTGCGTCGGCCAGCTGCTTCAGGGTGCCCTTGGCACGGTCGGTGGTGGCGTAGATGCGCTTGTTGGCTTCTTCCGCGCCCATCTCCTTTTCCAGCAGTTCACGCAGCACGCGGAATGCCAGAGAAGTCTCGGTGGTAGTGCCGGACTTGGAAATGACGTTGATGGAGAAGCGCTTGCCCTTGCACAGGCTGATGATGTTGTTCAGGTAGGTGGGGCTGATGCTGTTGCCGCAGAAGTAGATTTTGGGGCCATTTTCCAGCTCGTTGTGGAACTGGCCCTTGACGGCCTCGATGACAGCGCGTGCGCCCAGATAGCTGCCGCCAATGCCGGCCACCACCAGCACATCGGAATCCTCGCGGATCTTTGCGGCGGCTTCCTTGATGCGGGCGAACTCTTCCTTATCATAATCACGGGGCAGATACATCCAGCCGAGGAAATCATTGCCCGGGCCGGACTTTGCTTCCAGCTGGTTATGGGCAGCTTCCACCTGCGGATAGATGGCTGCATATTCCTCTTCGCTGATAAAGCTGGAGAGGTGTTTTGTGTTCAGTGCGACGCTCATTTTATTATAACCTCCAAACGATTTGCCGGGCCTTTGCCCTGCGAGGAAATATCTTGGTATAAGTGTACCGTTCCCTCCGGGCAAAGTCAAGGTCAAAATCCTTGGATTTCATACAATTTTAATAGTGTTTTTTTGTTTCTTCATCCAGAATTGTTCACACAGACAGTTCCACGCAGCTTACCGCAGCGCGCTTTTGTACGCTGAAGCGTGCATTCAGCTTTCGCAGCCGGTCAAAGCGTCCCACAACAGGCCGAATGCGGTGCCAAAGTCCATTTTTTCAGCATCGGCAGCGGCGCGCACCTCGTACTCGCCCAGTTGGGTCTCCCCGCTCAGGATGCGCACCGTGCCAACGGTCTGGCCAAGCTGCACCGGTGCTTCCAGCTCCTGCGGCAGATCCAGCTGCGCGGTGAGAGCGGCGGCGCTTTCCTTGGGCATCAGCAGCGTTTCGGGCAGAGCGGTGTAGTCCAGCGGTACGCTTTCCTCTGCACTGCCCTTTACTTTTATAAGGAGAGGCCGGTCCTCCATGGCGGGCAGCGGCACGGCGGCGTAGGCCGCAAAGCCGTAGTCCAGCAGGGTGGTGGCCGCTGTGAACCGCTCCGAGCTGGAGAGCGACCCCAGCACCACGGCGATGAGGTCCAGCCCGTCGCGGGTGGCGCTGGCGCTGATGCACACGCCCGCGCCGCTGGTGGTGCCGGTTTTCAGGCCGGTGATGCCGTTGTAGCGCTTGAGCAGCTTGTTGGTGTTCACCAGCTGGGTGGCACCGCCGCGCAGGGTGTCCGTCCAGATGCCGGTATAGTGCAGCACCTCCGGGCAGGTGTTCAAAATCTCGCGGCTCATGATGGCAACATCGTGGGCGGTGGAAAGATGCCCTTCGGTGTCCAGCCCGCAGGCATTGTGGAAGGTGGTGTTCACCATGCCCAGTTCTGCGGCGCGGGCGTTCATCATCTGCACAAAGCCCGGCTCGCTGCCGCCCACCAGCTCTGCCACAGCCACAGCGGCATCATTGGCAGAGGACACACAAATGGCTTTGATCATCTCGTCCAGTGTGAACTGCTCCCCCGGCTCCAGCCAGATCTGACTGCCGCCCATGTGGTAGGCGTGTTCACTTACCGGCACCAGCGTGTCCATGGCAATGCGGCCGTCGTGCACGGCTTCAAAGGTGAGCAGCAGGGTCATTACCTTGGTAATGGATGCAATGGGCATCTGCTGGTCGGCGTTCTTTTCATATAATATAGTGCCCGTCTGCTGGTCGATCAGGCAGGCGGCGCGGCAGGGCAGCTCCAAGGCAGGCTGTGCCGCCGCGGGCTGCACCGGCTGGGTCTGGTCTGCAGCCGCCTGCACCGCCGGGCTTTGCTGCCGCAGCCCATTGCCCTGCGCCGTGCCAAAGGCCAGCGCAAACAGCCAGAAGCACACCACTCCTGCACACAAAAGCGCCAAGTTTTTCCGCTCCATTTCGGTCCCTCCCTGCGCAATGTCTCTTGCTGAGAGAGTATGCAGGGGCCTTTTTGTTTAGAATATCCTGCGCCCGCACCGCAGCCCACATTTTTTATTTTGTCTTTTTCTACAAAAGGGCTTGACTTTTGCCCACCTTATAGTGTAAATTGGAGATGGCCCAAAAAGGCTGTATTGCTTCATTTGTGGAATTATTTTTTAGGAGGATACTATTATGATTCTGTCTCGTCGTTCTTTCCTGAAGATGGCTGGTCTGACTACCGTTGCTGCTGCAGGCGCTTCCATGTTCACCGGCTGTGGTGCTTTCTCCACCACTCCTATCAAGGTAGTCGCCGCTAAGGATTCTACCAAGGAGTTCCAGGCTGCTGTTACAAAGCTGAATGAAAAGAAGCTGGTCGTATGGCCTGCTGATGCAAACGGCGCTTATCTGAACAGCTTCCTGATGACCAATCTGACCGCTAATGGTCTCTCCAACTTCGCTGTGGAAAAGGCCGAGTATAAGACCGTTAAGGACGAAAAGACTGGTAAAGAGTCCAAGTATCTGGAAGTCACCGTCAAGTCCACTGCTAAATAATTTTTCCAAAGTTCTCTTTGAGAGACGGGCGTTTGCCCGTCTCTTTTTGTTTTGCCTGCTTTCCAGCAAAAAAGTGCCTGCTGCTGTGCATCCGGTCTTGCGCCGCACCGCCGCTGTGATATATAATAAAGAGCAATGCAAACACCACTCCGTTTTTTGTCGAAAGGATACCCCCTCATGCGAGTTTGTTTTTATACCCTTGGCTGCAAGGTCAACCTGAACGAGACCGGCGCGCTGGAACAGATGTTCCGCGCCAACGGCTTTACCATTGCGCAGGAGAACGAGCCTGCGGATGTTTTTGTGGTGAACAGCTGTACCGTGACCAACTTTGGCGACCAGAAAAGCCGCAAGTGGCTGCGCCGCAAAAAGCGCGAGAACCCCGGCGCGGTCACGGTGCTTACCGGCTGCTACCCGCAGGCTTTCCCGGAGGAAGCCGCCCAGTTCACCGAGGCCGACCTTGTGTGCGGCAACGGCGACCGCAAGGCCATTTTAGATAACGTTCTCAAGCTGCTGGACGGCCATGAGCGCATTGTGGCCATCACGCCCCACCAGCGCGGCGAAAAATTTGAAGAGCTGCCCGTGGAGCGGTTCGAGACTCACACCCGTGCCTTTATCAAGGTAGAGGACGGCTGCAACCGCCAGTGCGCCTACTGCGTCATCCCACGGGCCCGCGGCCCGGTGCGCAGCCGCGACGAAGCCAGCATCCTTGCCGAATTGCGCCAGCTGGCGGCTTCCGGCTACCGCGAGGTGGTGCTCAGTGCCATCTCCCTGCCCAGCTATGGTCTGGATACCGGCACCAACCTTGTGGAGCTGGTGGAGCACTGCGCTCAAGTGGAAGGCATCCAGCGCATCCGTCTGGGCAGTCTGGACCCGGATATGCTCACGCCGGAGTTCATCACCCGCCTTGCCGCCGTGGAAAAGCTCTGCCCGCAGTTCCACCTGAGCCTGCAGAGCGGCTGCACTGCCACCCTGCGCCGGATGCGCCGCGTTTACACTGCCGAGCAGTATGCACAGGTGGTGGACCAGCTGCGCGCCGCCTACGGGGAGCGCCCGGTCAGCTTTACCACCGACTGCATCTGCGGCTTTCCCGGCGAGACGCAGGCCGATTTTGAAGAGAGCTGCGAATTTTTGAAAAAGATCGGCTTTCTCAAGGTGCATGTGTTCCCCTACTCCCGCCGCAGCGGCACCCCGGCCTACGATTTTCCGGAGCAGGTGCACGAGCGGGAAAAGCAGGAGCGCAGCCGCGTGATGAACGGCATTGCCGAGGAGGTGCGCCGCGAAGTGCTGGCCGCCTATGTGGGCACTGAGGACGATGTGCTGCTGGAGACCCCGCTTTCCGGCACGCTGTTCACCGGCTACACCCGGCTGTACATTCCGGTGGTGGTGTCCGCCCCCGGCCACGAAAGCGGGCAGATCGTGCATGTACGCCTGGGCGAATACGACGGCGAACGTGTGCGTGCAGCACTTTGCTGAGTTTACGCGCTTAAAACTGTTGATTCTGTACACGAGGACGAATACAACAAATTTTTAACAAATTTTGCGTTTTATCCCTTTTCATCCGGCACGCTTTATGCTAAAATGAAGGTGGATCATCCCGGGCACAGCGCTGTTTGCAGCAGTGCGTTACCAATGTGCCCTGTAACGCGCCCGCCCTGCGTGGCAGAACGCTGTCGGCAGCCGGGTGCAGCCCGTTTGTTTTTAGCAAAGCAAGGAGAGAATTGGAATGAGTTTCAGAGGAATCAATACCACGGTCATCCAGATCCGCCGTCAGGTGTTCACCGAGGTGGCACGCATGGCTTACGCCAACGTCAAGGGCGAGCAGGCCAACCACCTGATGCGCAAGATCCCCTACACCATCATCCCCGGCGAGGAAGGCAAGCTGCGCAAGGACATCTTCCTGGAGCGCGCCATCGTTGAGGAGCGCGTGCGTCTGGCCATGGGCCTGCCCACCCGCCGCATGGACGAGCACAACAGCGTCGTCTCCGGTCTGGAGGATGCTTCCATCGCCGATAAGTATTATGATCCCCCGCTGGTGAACGTGATCAAGTTTGCCTGCAACCGCTGCCCGGAAAAGCTGGTCAAGGTCTCCGACCTGTGTCAGGGCTGCCTTGCCCACCCCTGTATGGAAGTGTGCCCCAAGAAGGCCATCACATGGGAGAGCGGCCGTTCCATCATCGATCAGGACAAGTGCATCAAGTGCGGCCGCTGCGTCGGCGTGTGCCCCTATAACGCCATCGTCAAGACCGAGCGTCCCTGCGCTGCAGCCTGCGGCATGGGTGCCATCCACTCCGATGAGCTGGGCCGCGCCGAGATCGATTACAGCAAGTGCGTTTCCTGCGGCCAGTGTCTGGTCAACTGCCCCTTCGGTGCCATTGCCGACAAGGGCCAGATCTATCAGCTGATCCAGGGCTTCAACCGCGGCGACCGCATCTACGCGCTGGTGGCTCCCGCCTTCATCAACCAGTTCCCGGGTCTGGCTTCCACCGGCAAGCTCAAGGCCGCCCTGAAGGCCGTCGGCTTCTACGATGTGGTGGAGGTTGCCATTGGTGCCGACCTGTGCACCGTGGACGAAGCACACGACTTCCTGGAGGAAGTGCCCGAGAAGCTCAGCTTCATGGCAACTTCCTGCTGCCCGGCATGGAGCATGATGGCAAAGACCGCTTTCCCGGATCTTGCCAAGAACATCTCCATGACCATGACCCCCATGGTGTTCACCGCCCGCATGATGAAGCAGAAGGACCCCGAGGCCCGTATGTGCTTCATTGGACCCTGCGCCGCAAAGAAGCTGGAAGCTTCCCGCCGCACCGTCCGCTCCGATGTGGACTTCGTGCTCACCTTTGAAGAGCTGGCCGGTATCATCGAGGCCAAGGATGTGGACACCAGCCTGCTGGAAGTGGACGAGGCCGAAGCTCTGCACGCTGCATCCGCAGCAGGCCGCGGCTTTGCACAGTCCGGCGGCGTTGCCAAGGCTGTTGCCGATAAGATCAAGGAATGGCACCCGGATATGGATGTCAAGATCGCATCTGCACAGGGCCTTGCCGAATGCAAGAAGCTGCTCATGCTGGCCAAGGCTGGCAAGTACAACGGCTACCTGCTGGAAGGCATGGGCTGCCCGGGCGGCTGCATCGGCGGCGCAGGCACCATTGCCGACCCCGCACGCACGGCCATCCAGCTGAACAAGTACGTCAAGGAAGCTCCCTTCGCCGACCCGGAGCAGAGCCCCTTTATGAGCGAGATCCATGTTCTGAAGGACGACCCCGACTTTGAACTTTAAGCGCTGATTTTTCAAGAACCGCTTCTCCTGCCGGAGGGGCGGTTCTTCGTCATCTTCGCCCACCATATTTTATCAATGTGCAACATTTCTGTGAAAGCTTCACGAAGCGGATTGACAACTTTGCACAGCCATGCTATTTTAGCATTGACAAACCGGTATTACCGCAATTGTTCAACGCCGCCTCTGTGGCAGGAAAGGCAGATCATTCATGACGAACACTTATAAGCGCGTAAGCGCCGCCCTGCTCTCGGTGCTGCTGCTGTGCATGTTCACCTTTGGTGCAAGTGCTGCTTCCAGCCTGAACGTAGGCATTAAATTCTGGAAAGAAAGATCCGATAAGGAATCCATGGCCAACACCGGCATCGATGCCAGCCGTGATGTCACCCTCACCCGCCAGTCCAACGGCACCTACACGCTCACCTTGCCCATCCAGCAGGTAAGCAAGATGGGTGTCACCGGCTATCTGTCCGGCCTGACCATTGGTGATGTGACCTACACCGGCACCGTCTCCGGCGATGTTGCCAAGGGCACCGGCGTGCTCACCATCAAGAACATGCCCGCCTCGGTGCTGACCGGCAGCGATGTGAACAAGGCACTCACCGTTACCTGCAACATTCAGATGGATCTGAGCGTGCTGGGCGAGATCAACACCGCGGCCCGCATGTGCATCTGGAACAAGTAAGTTTTTTCAAGCAAAGAACGGCGTTCCCCACCGGAACGCCGTTCTTTGCTTTTATCACTCCATGTGCTTTTCCACAAAGTCGCCAACCATTTTGTCCAGCTGCAGCACAGCGTTCTCGGCACCCTTCATCACCTTGCGGGTGGTGCGGCGCAGCTGGCGCTGGTTCTGGGTGGCGGCCATCACGCCCACGGCACCCAGTGCCGCCCCCGCGGCCATGCCAAGCAGCATCCCGGAAGAACTGGTGGATTCATGTTTCATAGTAAAACTCCTTTCGGTGAAAAAGATCCGGTCTCCGGCGTTATTATTTCCTGTAAACTATCTGGTATCCGCTTTTTTTATGCAGAAATTTGTGGTATACTGTTCTACGATGTTTTAATGGGCGGGTGTGCCCGGCTAAAAAGCGCACTGCTCATTCCGCATACTGGTAAGGAGGTTCCTTATTTGATACACCCTGTTGAACCCAAAAAAGTCCTTTGCATCCACGATCTTTCCGGCATGGGCCGCTGCAGCCTTGCAGTGATCCTGCCGGTGCTGTCGGTCATGGGCGTGCAGCCGGTAGCCCTGCCCACGGTGGTGCTTTCCACCCACACAGGCGGGCTTGGCACACCTGCACGGCTGGACGGCTGCGCCTACGGCGAACAGGCGCTGGAGCATTACCATGCGCTTGGCGTGGAGTTTGACTGCATCTATACCGGCTATCTGGGCGGTGAGGATCAGGTAGCACTAGCCGAAAAAGCCTTTACCCTCTGGCCCGCAGCCAAAAAGATCGTTGACCCGGTCATGGGCGACAACGGCAAGGCTTACTCCACCGTAACGCCTGCTTTGATCGACCGCATCCGTGCACTGTGCGGTGCTGCCGATCTGATCCTGCCCAACTACACCGAGGCACAGATCCTGCTGCAGCGCCAGCCACAGACCGAGCTGCTCACCGATGAAGCCGCACAGGCTCTGGCTGACGAGCTGACCGCTCTGGCCCCCGGGGCTGTCGTCACCGGCCTGCCGCTGGGCAAATACATCGGCTGTGCAGGCAGCGGAAAAGACCGCTTTCTCATCAAAAAGCTGCACATCAGCCGCAGCTTTCCCGGCACCGGCGACCTGTACGGTGCGGTGCTCATCGGCTCGCTGCTGCAGGGCAACGCCCTGAGTGCCGCCGCCGACAACGCTGCCGAGTTCGTGGCGCTTTCCATCCAGAGCACGCCCGCCGCGCAGGATACCCGCTACGGGGTCTGGTTCGAGCCGCTTCTGCCGCGCCTGTGCCCGGCAAGCTCGGCAGAATAAGGGGAGGTACACCGATGAACGAAAAGCCAACCTTGAACATCGTTCTGGTGGAGCCGCGCATCCCGCAGAACACCGGCAATGTGGCCCGCACCTGTGCCTGCACTGCCTGTCGGCTGCATCTGGTAGGCCCCATGGGCTTTGCCATCGATGATAAAAAGCTCAAGCATGCGGGTCTGGATTACTGGCACTACCTCGACATCAGCTATTACGACAGTCTGGACGAGTTCTTTGCCAAAAACAGCGGCCCCTATTACTATTTTACCACCAAGGCACCGCAGCGCTACACCGATGTGAGCTACCCGGACGGTGCATACCTTGTGTTCGGACGCGAGGATGCCGGCCTGCCCGAAGCCTTGCTTGCCGCCAATCAGGAGCACTGCATCCGAATGCCCATGCGCGACACCTGCCGCAGCCTGAACCTTTCCAACAGCGTGGCCGTGGGCGTGTATGAAGTGCTGCGCCAGTGGGACTTTCCGGAGCTTTTGGACCACGGACACTTACGAGACTACGAATGGAAATGAGGGACATTATGAGCAAGATTGCGATCCTGACCGATTCCTCCTGCGATATCCCGCAGGAGATGGCCGAAAAATACGGCATCGACATCATGAGCTTCCACATCCTGCTGGACGATGTGGACTACGTGGAGCGTGAAAGCTGCACCAACACCGAATTTTACGATAAGATGCGTGCCGCTAAGGGCGTGCCCTCCACTGCCGCCATCACCCCCATCCAGTTCTGCGAAAAATACTGCCAGTACGTGGACGAGGGCTATACGGATGTCATTCATGTACCCATCAACAAATCCGGCTCTTCCACCTACAATAACGCCCTCATGGCACAGGGGATGCTGCGGGAAGAGCGTCCGGAGCACCACTTGAAGATCCATCTGCTGGACCCCCACACCTATTCCATGGTGTTCGGCTGGTATCTGTGCGAAATGGCCCGCAAGCTGAAGAACGGCGCAGAGATCAGCCATGTGATCCGGGAGTTTGAAAAGCAGATGGACTGCATGGAGATCGTTCTGGGTCCCTACAGCCTGAAGCAGATGAAAAAGAGCGGACGCATCTCTGCCGCTGCTGCTGTTATGGGCGAGCTGATGGGCATTCGTCCCATCATCACCCTGATCGACGGCAAGACCAAGGTGGAAGCCAAGGTACGCGGCGATGACAAGGTGGTGCCCGCCATGGTGGAGCTGTGCAAACAGCGCAGCGAAGGCGTGGAGAACTTTGATTATATGATCGGCCACACCAACATCCCGCAGGCCGCCGATCTGGAAAAGGCCTGCCGCAAGGCCTTTGGCAAACCGCCGCTGCTGGTGTTTGAGCTGGGCGGTGTCGTTTCCGCAAACACCGGCCCCGACACGGTGGCTCTGGTATACACCGGACACCCCAGAGGGTAACCCACGATTTTAATAGCCTCCGCTTTCGCTCTGGCTATTTCAGCGGTAATTTTATTTTTATTTTGAGGTTCCGAAAAGCCTGCGGGCTTTTCGGAACCTCTTTTTCACCGGAAGGGTCCAAACCAAAAACTGCATCTGTACCTGATTCTGCGAAAATTCGTTGCAATCTGCCAAAAATTATGCTATACTGCCTTTTGCTGTGCTTTTTGTGCGGCATCCTTTCAGAGCAACTTAGGATTTTAGGCTCCCCGGCGTGTCTCGAACCATGCCGGGCCAAACCCACAGGGGCTGGCGGCCCTGTGCGGTCAAAATCATCCCGCTGGAGTATTATCATGAATCAGAATCCTTCCGTCCGTAAACTGGTGCGCTGCGGCGTGGTCGCAGCCATTTATGTTGTTCTCTGCATGGCTCTGCAGCCGCTCTCCTATGGTGCGGTACAGGTGCGTGTGGCTGAGGCGCTCTGCCTGCTGCCGGTATTCGGTGCCGAGTACATTGCCGGTGTGGTACTGGGCTGCTTTTTGGCAAACCTGCTGGGCTCCACCATCGTGGATGTCATCTTTGGCACCCTTGCCACCCTGCTGGCCTGCCTTGTCACCTACAAGCTGCGGAACATCCGCATCAAGGGTCTGGCTGTGGCGGCTTCCCTGCCGCCGGTGCTGTTCAATGCCGTGATCATCGGCATTGAGATTGCCGTCATGTTCCCGGACCCCACCTCCAGCGCTCCCATCTGGCTGGCCTGCATCACCAACGGCATCTCCGTAGGTATCGGCGAGCTCATCAGCTGCACCGTTCTGGGTGTGCTGCTGGTGAAGATCATCGAGAGCAGCAAGGCCCTGCGCAAAATTTTTGCAGCTTAATGACCGCAAGGAGGTTTCCATGCAGGCAAACGGAATGATCTTCTGGGACTGGAACGGCACTTTGATGGATGATGTTGATTTCACCCACAGCTGTCTCAACTGGATGCTGGAGACCCACGGTTATCCGCAGCGGTACGATCTTGCCGCTTACCGGGAAATTTTCGGTTTTCCCATTGAGGAATACTACATCCGCGCCGGTTTCAACTTTGCAAAGCACCCTTATGCAGAGCTGGCCGAGCGCTTTATGGCGCACTACAACGCAGGCGTGGATGCCTGTTTCCCCTCTGCACACGCTGCCGAAACGCTGGCCGAACTTTCGCGCCAGGGCTGGCGGCAGAGCGTGCTTTCTGCCTCCCGCCGGGACTACCTGATCGAGCAGGTAGCCGCACGGGGCCTGCAGGGCTATTTTACTGAGTTGCTCGGCCTTGCAGACATCTATGGCGTAAGCAAAGTGCAGGTGGGCAAACAGTGGCTTGCACAAAGCGGCATCGCCCCTGCTGCCTGCGTGATGGTGGGCGACACCCAGCACGATGCCGAAGTTGCAAAGGCCCTTGGCACAAAATGCGTGCTCTACACCGGCGGCCACCAGTCCCGCGCGCGGCTCGAGGCTGTGTGCCCAAATGTCATCGACGATCTGGCACAGCTGCCGCAGCTGCTGGAAGCCTTATAATGTACATCTGACCACTTCTGATTTGCAAAAATCAGAGGTGTTTTTTGTTTTAGCTGGCTCGCCCTCTCAGTCTCGCATTCGCTCGCCAGCTCCCCCAAAGGGGGAGCCTCTGGCGAAACCGGAAACTTTGCGTGGATTGCCAAGGCCTCCCACTTTGGGGGAGGTGGATGCGACCAGCGGGAGCAGCCGGAGAGGGCGAGGCTGTTCGCCTCCACCACATATCTTTTCCTTTTATGAACCCCCTTCCAGCGCAAATTTACAGAAAATTCATTCAAAATCCGGCTAAAATAACCTTGCAGGTTTGACGCGTCTGCCGCTTTGGTGTATCATATATGTGTGTATTTATGTCTATCTCCGGGAAGCATTTTCCCGAATTTGATCTATGAGGTGTTACCAATGTCCCTTGTTGAAAAACTCTTTGGCAGCTTCTCGGACCGGGAGCTGAAAAAGATCAACCCCATTGCCAAGCAGGTGCTGGCTCTGGAAGGAAAATATGCCGCCATGCCGGATGCCGACCTGCAGGCACAGACCGCTGTGTTCAAGCAGCAGCTGGCCGACGGCAAAACCACCGATGATATCCTGCCCGATGCCTTTGCCGTCTGCCGCGAGGCCGCATGGCGCGTGCTGGGCATGAAGCACTTTCCTGTGCAGGTCATCGGCGGCATTGCCCTGCACCGCGGCGATATTTCCGAGATGCAGACCGGTGAAGGCAAGACTCTTGTGGCTACCCTGCCCGCCTACCTGAATGCCCTCACCGGTGAGGGCGTGCATGTTGTCACCGTCAACGATTACCTTGCCAAGCGCGACAGCGAGTGGATGGGCAAGCTCTACCGCTGGCTGGGCCTTTCTGTCGGCCTGATCGCACAGGGCATGGACGGCGATGCACGCCGCGCCGCCTATGCTGCCGACATCACCTACGGTACCAACAACGAGTTCGGCTTCGACTACCTGCGCGACAACATGGTGACCTATAAGGCCAACATGGTGCAGCGCGGCCACGCCTATGCCATCGTCGATGAAGTGGACTCCATCCTGATCGATGAAGCCCGCACGCCCCTGATCATTTCCGGCCGCGGCGAGGATTCCTCCAGCCTGTACACACAGGTGGACCGCTTTGTGCGCACCCTGCGCAAGAGCGTGGTGGTAGAGCTGGAAGATAAGGTCTCTACCGACGAGCAGACCGACGGTGATTACGTCGTGGACGAAAAGCACAAGACCTGTACCCTGACTGCCAGCGGCATCAAGAAAGCGGAAGCCTATTTCAAGGTCGAGAACCTTGCCGCCGCCGAGAACATGACCCTTGCCCATCACATCGATCAGGCCATCAAGGCTTACGGCGTGATGCAGCGGGACATCGATTACGTGGTCAAGGATGGTCAGGTCATCATCGTGGACGAGTTCACCGGCCGTCTGATGATCGGCCGCCGCTACAACGAAGGCCTGCATCAGGCCATCGAAGCCAAGGAGGGCGTGAAGATCGCCGCCGAGAGCAAAACGCTGGCTACCATCACCTTCCAGAACTACTTCCGCATGTACAAAAAGCTGTCCGGTATGACCGGTACCGCCAAGACAGAAGCCACCGAGTTCACCGAGATCTACGGCCTGAACATCGTTACGGTGCCCACCAACCGCCCCCGTCAGCGCATCGATTATCCGGATGCCATCTACAAGACGGTCAACGGCAAATACAATGCCGTTATCCAGCAGGTGCTGGAATGCCACCAGAAGGGTCAGCCCGTGCTGGTGGGTACGGTCAGCGTGGAAAAGAGTGAGACCCTTGCCAAGATGCTGCAGAAATACACCCGCGACTTCAACGTGCTGAACGCAAAGAACCACGAGCGTGAAGCCGAGATCGTGGCGCAGGCCGGCAAAAAGGGTGCCATTACCATTGCCACCAACATGGCAGGCCGTGGTACCGATATCATGCTGGGCGGCAACGCCGAGTTCATGGCCAAGGCCCAGATGCGCAAGGAACACTTCTGCGAAAACCTGCTGAACCCGGAAAAGCCCGAGGATGCCGACCCGGCTGCAGTGGAAATGCTGCTGACCGAAGCCAACGGCCACGGCGATACCGAGGATGCCAACATCCTTGCTGCCCGCAAGCGCTTCGATGATCTGTACGCCCAGTGCAAGCCCCAGATCGATGCCGAAGCTGAGCAGGTGCGCGCTGCAGGCGGCCTGTTCATCATCGGCACCGAACGCCACGAGAGCCGCCGCATCGACAACCAGCTGCGCGGCCGTGCCGGCCGTCAGGGCGACCCGGGTGCTTCCCGCTTCTACCTGAGCCTGGAAGATGACCTGATGCGCCTGTTCGGCGGCGACCGCGTCTCCAGCCTGATGGATACCCTCAAGATCGACGAGGACACGCCCATCGAGAACCGCATGATCACCAACACGCTGGAAAGCGCCCAGAAAAAGCTGGAAGGCCGCAACTTCGAGATCCGCAAGAACGTGCTGAAGTACGACGACGTGATGAACCAGCAGCGCGAGATCATCTATGGTCAGCGCCGCAAGGTGCTGGATGGCGAGGATATCAGCACCGAAATGCACAAGATGCTGCGCGAGAACATCGATTCCAGCTGCGACCAGTTCCTGGCCGGTGATGTGAAGGACGACTGGGACTTTGGTGCTCTGCGCCGCCACTATCTGGGCTGGCTGACCACCGAGGAAGATCTCCACTACACCGTGGCCGACTTTGACGATATCTCCCGCAAGGGCATTGCCGACCAGCTCTATGACCGCGGCATGAAGATCCTCGCCGACAAGGAGCAGCGCTACGGTGCCCCGGTCATGCGCGAGCTGGAGCGCATCTGCCTGCTCAAGTGCGTGGACCGCATGTGGATGGACCACATCGACAACATGGACCAGCTGCGTCAGGGCATTGCGCTGCGCGGCTACGGCCAGAAGGACCCCGTTGTGGAGTACCGCATCGAGGGCTTTGACATGTTCGACCAGATGGTGGATTCCATCCGTGAGTCCAGTGTGAAGATGCTGCTGACCATCGAGATCCGTCAGGCCGGTGCTGCCCCCAAGCGTGAGCAGGTGGCAAAGCCCACCGGCGAAGGCTTTGTGCCCGGCAACGGTGCACCCGGTGCCAAGGGTGCACCCCACGGCCAGCCTGTGCGTGTCATCAAAATTGGCCGCAACGACCCCTGCCCCTGCGGCAGCGGCCTGAAGTGGAAAAAGTGCACCTGCGCCAAGTACCACCCGGAAGGCACATCGACGAACGAAAACTAAGTAAAAAACCTCTCAGGCTCTGCCATAAGGCAGGGTCTGGGAGGTTTTTGATAAAATAGAGGGAGTTGATTTTGGAATGATCACACCAGAAAAACTGCTCGAATCCGCAAAGGAGCTGGAAACCCAGCTGCGCACATGGCGGCGCACCCTGCACCGCCACCCGGAGGTAGGCTTTGACCTGCCCGAGACAAAAGCGCTGGTCAAAAAAGCCCTGACCGAGATGGGCTACACCCCGCAGGACTGCGGCAAGTGCGGCGTACTCGCGCTAGCGGGCGGCAAGCGCCCCGGCAAGACCATCCTGCTGCGCGGCGACATGGATGCTTTGCCCATTCAGGAAGAATCCGGTGAGGAATTTGCTTCCGAGATCCCGGGCCGGATGCACGGCTGCGGCCACGATATGCACACCGCCATGATGCTGGGTGCGGCAAAGCTGCTCAAAGAACACGAGGACGAAATCGAGGGCACCATCAAGCTGGAATTCCAGCCTGCAGAGGAGATTTTTCAGGGTTCGCTGGACATGCTGAAAAACGGCCTGCTGGAAAACCCGAAGGTGGACGCCGCGGTCATGTTCCATGTTCTGGCCGGGATGCCCCTGCCCGTGGGCACCGTGCTGGTGCCGGGCGGCGGCATCACCATGGCAAGCTGTGAGCAGTACCACATCACCGTACACGGCAAGGGCGGCCATGGCTCCATGCCCAACGCCTGCATCGACCCCATCACCGCAGCGGCCCACATCCACATCGCCCTGCAGGAGATCAACAGCCGCGAGCTGGACCCCGCCAAGTTTGGCGTGTTCACTACGGGCCGGTTTGAAGCTGGCAAGGCATCCAACGTCATCCCGGATTCTGCCGATATGTGGGGCACTATCCGCACGGTGGACCCCGAAGGTGCCGTGAGCGAGCAGATCCACCAGCGCATGACCGAGATCGCGCAGGGCGTGGCGGCAGCCTATCGCTGCACTGCTGATGTGGAGTTCAGCGACCACTGCCCCTGCATGGTGGTGGATACGCCTCTTGCCAAGAATGCCCTGACCTATATGACCGAACTGCTGGGCCGTGGTGCCATGGATATGACCGTCCTCACCGGCGGCAAGCCCGGCGGCGGCAGCGAGGACTTTGCCTTTGTCAGCCACGAAGTGCCCACCGTAAGCATGTTTCTCTCCGCAGGCAACGCCAAGGAGGGCTATGTTTACGGCCAGCACCACCCCAAGGTACGCTTTGACGACAGCGTGCTGTACGAGGGCTCTGCAGCCTATGTTTATATGGCTCTGCGGTGGCTGAGCGACCACAAGGCATAACCATTCGGAAAATTTATCATTTATTTGAACCTCCGAAAAATCTGCGGATTTTCCGGAGGTTCTTTTTCACGGATGGGTTCGGAGCAGCACACTGCATCTCTTAAAAAATCGCCTTTATAAACAAAAAATCCCGGAAGGTTCGCACCCTCCGGGGTCTTTTTTATATCAGCTTTGCCCCCGCATGGGGCAGGCTGTCGGCCCCAAGGCTTTGCAGCTGCTGCGGCAGGGCGGTCAGGTCGCCGCCGGTATAATACCACGCGGCGGCAAACGCGGCCAGGGCCAGAAGCAGCAGAAAAATCAGGGCATTCCGCACCCTGTGCCGTTTGCGCGGCGCTGCTGTCGGTGCATCCGGCTCCGGCTTGTCCGGCAGGCGCTGCGCCGTCAGGGCATCTGCCGGGATGGCCTTGCCATACTTCTGCCAGATCGTTCCCGCCGCCTGCGGCAGACCGGAAGCCGCCCGGCGGATCATATCCAGCAGCCACAAAGCAGGCGTATCTGCGTTGGCCACCGTGCGCACCCAGCAGCCTTTCCGGCTGCCCAGAAACAGCACCGTGTCCTCGGCGCGCTCCAGACACCCGGCTGCATAGTCTGCACCCACAAGGCGCTGCGCTGCCCGCACACGGGTAAGTTTTGCCGGCACCGGCCCGCCCTTGACCCGGCAGACCTTTGCACTCAGCTTTTCCCGCACCTTTGCATCGGCATAGCTCATGGCACCAAAATCAAACACTTTTTCTGCGCCGGCCACCGTTTCCATCCGGGCTTCCAGCAGAGTGCCTGCATCCGCATCACAGCATACCAGCAGCCTGTGGTGCGTTTCCAGCGCCTGCACCGCTGCATGAACAAGGGTCATCTCCCCTTCTCCGTACAGCTCTGCCGCAAAGCGGTCTGCCAGCGCTTTCCGCGCCTTGCTCAATGCCGTGGGCGTTTCTGCCTGCAGCGCAGCCAGTGTTTCTGCACCGCGGCTGCGGAACTGGGCAGCAAGTCCTGTCTGCTGCACTGCCTGTTGTACTGCCCACAGCGGTGCGCCAAACAACCGCAGCACACAGGTGGTCTGCGTTTTTTCTTCGTGTATCAACTGCTTCACCCCCGCGGCCCGGGGCCGCTCGTATTAACCCTTGAGGAAGGTGCTGTCCAGTGCCGTCAGAGCCGCAGCATCGTGCCGGGCACTTTTTGCCAGTGCCTGTGTATCTGCAGGAACTTTGCCCTGAGCCAGACGCAGCGCCAGTTCCAGTGCCGCCTGTGCCGCGCGGGCACGCACCAGCGCACGGTCGGGGCGGGAGACGAAGAGCTTTTTTACATAGACGGTCTCGCCGCAGGCCGCACCCAGATACACCGTGCCCACCGGGCGGACGGCATCGCCGCCGTTGGGGCCTGCCAGACCGGTGACGCTGACAGCGATATCAGCCCCGGCAGCTTCGGCTGCGCCCAGTGCCATCTGTGCTGCCACCGGTGCGGACACCACATTGTATTTTGCAATGACTGCCGGGTCTACGCCGATCATCTTTGCCTTGGCCTGCTCCCAGTAGGTAACAAAGCCGAAGCCGAACACCTCACTTGCACCGGACACATTGGTCAGCCGCTGGGCGATCATGCCGCCTGTGCAGCTTTCTGCCGTGGCAATGGTGAGCCCCTTTTTCTTCAGGGTGTGCACCAGAGTCTCTTCCAGACCGGTCACATCCTCATCATACACCGCATCACCCAGCAGATCATAGAACTTTGTGGCGTATGCGCGGCACATTTTTTTGGCTGAACTGTCGGTTTCTGCCCGGGCAGTAATGCGGATCTCGCACTCGCCGGTCTTGCAGTAGATTGCGGCGGTGGGATTTGCGTTTTCCAGCAGATGCCGCACACGGTATTCGATATCGCTTTCGCCGCCCAGCACCCGCAGCGTGATGGAATGCAGGGTGCAGTTCTGGCGGGCTAGCAGCAGCGGGCGCACGCTCTCCTCCCACATGGCCTTCATTTCGTGAGGCACGCCGGGCATGAGCACAGCACAGTGGCCATCCTGTTCAAACCATGCACCGGGGGCAGTGCCGTGGTTATTGATGATCTTGTGGCCGTTCACCGGCACCATGGCCTGCTTGCGGTTGTTTGGGGTCGTCTTGCGCCCGGTACGAGTGAAGAAATCCACGATCTTCTGCCATTCTTCCGGGTCAAAAGCCAGCGTATCACCGTAACATCCAGCAACCGTCTCCTTGGTCAGGTCGTCCGCCGTGGGGCCAAGGCCGCCGGTGAACACCAGCAGGTCGCACCGCTGCTTTGCCTCGTTGACGAAATCCGCCAAACGGCCGTGGTTGTCGCCAATGGTGCTCTCGCGCTGGACGGTGATGCCCAGAGCCGCCAGCTCCCGGCTGAGGTACTGGGCGTTGGTGTTGAGAATGTTGCCGAGCAGCAGCTCGGTGCCCACACTGATGATCTCTGCTGTCATGGATAAATCAACCCTCAAATTCTACCTGATCGGTGATACGGATGCGGATGCGCTCGGCGCTCTCTGCTGCTTCGGCTTCCAGCGCGGCAAGGCCGGGCATGGCGGCTTCAGCTTCCAGAATTTCGGCCAGCTCCGGGCGGATCTTCGGGTGCGGCGGGGTGAAGATGGTGCAGCAGTCCTCGTAGGGCAGGATGCTGGTCTCAAACGTGTTGATGTGGCGGGCCGTCTCCACGATCTCGGTCTTGTCCATGCCGATGAGCGGGCGCAGGATGGGCAGATCCTGCGCAGCATCGGTGCACTGCAGGGCCTTGACGGTCTGGCTGGCTACCTGAGCCAGACTCTCGCCGGTAACAAGGGCTTCGCACCCCTGCTTTTTGGCAATAACGTTGGCAATGCGCATCATGCTGCGGCGCATCAGCACCGTGAACAGCACATCCGGAGCATTATCCCGGATGTACTCCTGCGGCTTGGTGTAGGGCACGACGAACAGATTGGAGCTGCCCGTATAGATGCTGGTGAGCTGCGCCAGTGCCTTCACCTTGAGCTTTGCGCGCTCCGAAGTGTACGGCGGAGACGCAAAGTGGATGTGGTCCAGTGCCAGACCGCGCTTTGCCATGCGGTAAGCTGCCACGGGACTGTCGATGCCGCCAGACAGCATGTTCAATGCACGGCCGCTGGTGCCCACGGGCAGACCGCCCTCACCGGGTACTTTGGGGCCGTGGATGTAGGCACCGTAATCACGAATTTCTACGATCACCTTAAAATCCGGGTTATGCACATCCACCTTGAGGTAGTTGTGTTTGCCCAGCAGATAGGCACCCAGCTCCCGCATCAATTCAGGGCTGGTCATGGGGTAGGTCTTGTCGGAGCGGCGGGCTTCCACCTTGAAGGTGCGGATGCCGTGCAGGCTGGCACCGAGGTAGTCCTCAGCGGTCTGGCAGATGGTGTCAAAGTCCTTGTCGCAGACCACGGCGCGGCTGAGCGCCGCAAGGCCGAACACCTTGCTCACCCGGTCAAAGGCGAGGTCCATATCCACGTCCTCTTCCTCAGGCTCCATGTAAAAGGTGGACTGGGTGCAGTAGACCTTGAACTTGCCCACGGTCTTGAGCCGGTAGCGCAGAATTTTCATCATCGCCGACTCGAACTGGTTGCGGTTGAGGCCTTTCAGGGACATTTCACCCTGATAGCCCATGATAATTTCATGCATAAATGTTGTATCTCCTAGGTTACGATTTAACATGGCCAGAGCAAAGCGGCGGCCATTCCAGATGGTCCTGCCTGTGGAATCACTTCCGGATCCTCTGCAAGCTCTTCATTCCGTCCTCAAAGCGGTTGAGGAAAGCATCCACATCCTCCGGGGTGTTGTCGCCGCAGAAGGACACGCGGATGGCCGTGTCGATGGCAAGCGGGTCTTTGCCCATGGCTGCCAGCGTGTGGCTGGGCTGGCCGCGGCCGCAGGCACTTGCCGAGGAAACATACACCTGTGCTTCGGCCAGCCATGCCAGCATGGTCTCGCTCTTGATGCACATCTCACTGAAGTTCAGCACCTCGGGCACCGCGTTTTCCGGGCTGTTGAGCTCCACCTCCGGGAAAGCTTTCAGGCCGTCCCGCAGACGCTGGTTCAGGGCCTTCATAGCGGTGTCACGGCTCTTCATGGTCTTGGCAAGACGGGTGGCGGCTGCGGCAAGACCCATGGCGTAGGGCAGGTTTTCGGTGCCCGGGCGCAGGCCGCGCTCCTGCTCACCGCCGAGGTACGGCGGCCGGAACGCCTGCACCAGACGGTCAGAAAGATACAGCGCGCCAATGCCCTTGGGAGCGTGGATCTTGTGGCCGCTCACCGACAGGGTATCGATGTTCGTCAGCTTGATGGGCACACGCATCCACGCCTGCACTGCGTCCACATGGACAATGGTGCGGCTGTTGCGGCGCTTGACCTCGGCGGCAAGGCGTTCCACATCGTTGCGGGTGCCCACCTCGTTGTTCACCATCATGCAGGCCACGAGGATGGTGTTCTTGTCCACATGCTCCAGCATTTCGTTGATATCCAATGTGCCGTCCGGGCGGGGCTTGACCACCGTGACGTTGTAGCCCTGCTTCGCCAGCTCTTCCAGCGGGCGCTGGACGCTGGGGTGCTCAAAGCCGGACACCACGATGCCCTTGCCGAAAGTGCGGGTGCGCACCGCGCCCAGCAGGGCCAGATTGTTGCTCTCGCTGCCGCAGGAGGTAAAGTACAGCTCCTTTGGCTTGCAGCCCAGTGTACGGGCCACAGCGGCACGGGCGGCGTTGAGCGCTTCCTCGCTGCGGGCACCGGGGCCGTACAGGCTGGACGGGTTTGCCCAGTGTTCCCGCATGGCCTTGTCGATGACATCCGCCACCTCGGGAGCCACCATGGTGGTAGCGGCGTTATCCAGATAATGCAATTCAGGGTTTTGCAGCATAAAAGGGATTCCTGCTTTCTGTTTTCATAATAATCCAGTTTAATTATAGCACAGAAAGCTGTAGAACGCAAAATATTCGCGTTTGCGAGCGCAGCGCAGCAATGAAAGCCCCAGTGGGGCTTTTAAGCGACAGAACGGTCTTGCGCAGCAAGATGGAGGGGCCTCGCCCCGACAAGTTCGTATATGTTTTTCCTTGACAAACACCCCGGCATTGTGCTATCTTTACTGCATAGAGACCGTATCTCTGCTGACGGAACCTTGTGGAGCACCACAGTGCAGGGATGGCGGGAGAGTCAATGCCGACCGTCTGGGCAGCCTTGCGCAATTGCTGCGCAAAGCTGCCTTTTTTGTTGTCGGAAGTTGTTTTTATAAGCAGGGTGCGTTGAATGGCGAGATTTTTTGCCCGCAGACAAGGTGATTTTTCGCAGCAATCCTGACGGATTGCAAGGGAAAGCAACGCAGGATGCAAGCAAAAAGGCCGTTCAGGCGGCGTGCAATGCTTGTAGAAACGACTTCCAAAGGAGGATGTCTGATGAAAACCGATATCGAGATCGCACAGGAAGCCAAAATGAAACCCATCACCGAGATTGCCGCCCAGCTGGGCCTTTCCGATGAGCACGTGATCCCCTATGGCCGCTACAAGGCCAAGATCGATCACCGCCTGGTTCACGATGCCAAAAAACAGGGCAAGCTGATCCTCGTCACCGCCATCAGCCCCACCCCGGCGGGCGAGGGCAAGACCACCACCAGCGTGGGTCTGGCCGATGCCATGAACGCTCTGGGCAAAAAGACCATGCTCTGCCTGCGTGAGCCCAGCCTTGGCCCGGTGTTCGGCGTCAAGGGCGGTGCTGCCGGCGGCGGCTACGCACAGGTGGTGCCCATGGAGGACATCAACCTGCACTTTACCGGCGATCTGCACGCCATCGGCACAGCCAACAACCTGCTGGCTGCCATGATCGACAACAGCATCCAGCAGGGCAACCCGCTGAACATCGACCCCCGCCGCATCACATGGAAGCGCTGCATGGACATGAACGACCGCCAGCTGCGGTTCATCGTGGACGGTCTGGGCGGCAAGGTGAACGGCACTCCCCGCGAGGACGGCTTTGATATCACCGTTGCCAGCGAGGTGATGGCAATTTTCTGCCTTGCCACCAGCATTTCCGATCTGAAGGAGCGTCTTTCCAAGATCGTATGCGCCTACACCTACGACGGCAAGCCCGTCACTGCCGGTGAGATCGGTGCTGCCGGTGCCATGACCGCCCTGCTGAAGGACGCGCTGGACCCGAACCTTGTACAGACGCTGGAAAACAACCCCGCCATCATCCACGGCGGTCCCTTTGCCAACATCGCCCACGGCTGCAACAGCGTGCTGGCTACCAAGCTGAGCCTTTCTCTGGCCGACTATACCATCACTGAAGCAGGCTTTGGTGCTGATCTGGGCGCAGAGAAGTTTTTGGATATCAAGTGCCGCTACGCCGGTATCGCTCCCTCTGCCTGCGTGCTGGTGGCCACTGTGCGTGCCCTCAAGAGCCACGGCGGCGTGGCAAAGGCCGACCTGAGCCAGCCTAACCTCGAAGCCGTCAAGGCCGGTGCATCCAACCTCATCCGCCACATCGACAACCTGAAAAATGGCTTCGGCCTGCCGGTGGTGGTCGCCATCAATGCCTTCCCCACCGATACCGCCGAAGAGCAGGCCTACGTGGAGCAGGTGTGCGCCGAGCAGGGTGTTCCCTGCGTGCTGAGCGAGGTGTTCGCCAAGGGCGGCGAGGGCGGCAAGGCGCTGGCCGAGAAGGTGCTAGAGGTGCTGGAGGATCGTCCCATCCAGTACACCTACCCGCTGGAAATGCCCCTGAAGGACAAGATCAACGCCATCGCCACCAAAATTTACCGGGCCGACGGCGTGAACTACAGCGCCGCCGCCAGCAAGACACTGGCCGAGCTGACTGAGATGGGTTACGGAAACCTGCCCGTGTGCATCGCCAAGACCCAGTACAGCTTCAGCGACAACGCAAAGCTCATCGGTGCCCCCACCGGCTTTACCATGGAGGTGCGCGAGGTGCGCCTTGCTGCCGGTGCAGGCTTTGTGGTGGTCATCTGCGGTAATATCATGACCATGCCGGGCCTGCCCAAGAAGCCCGCCGCTGTGGGCATCGATGTGGATGCCAACGGCAAGATCACCGGCCTGTTCTAAGTTTCAAGTAAAAAATAAGAGGTTCGCTCAGTGAACGAACCTCTTATTTTTTATCCTTCTGTGTGGCTGCACAGATAATCCGTCCATACGGCATACCCGGCGGGTCTCAAATGGTAGCCGTCCGGCTGGGCGTAGCTTTCGATCAGGTCGCCGTTTTCATCTGCCAGCACTTCCCACAAGTTGAGAAAATAGCAGTTCTTTTCCAGCGCAATGGCTGCCAGCTCATTGTTGATCTGGCACAGGCGGTCGCGGTTCAAGCCCTCATGGCCGGACTTCTGGCATACTTCCGGCCGCACCGGCGTGATGGACTGCACATAGATCTTTGCATTTGGCAGTGTCTGGCTCAGCATGTCCAGCATCAGCCGGTAATAGGTCAGGAAGCTGCTATAATCGGTATCGCGGCCCAGCACGTTGGTGCCCAACAGAACATAAATAGCTCTGGGCTGCTGGGCGGTCAACGCTTCCAGCGGCACCTCAGCCACGCCGTCGGCGCGCTTGCAGGTGGTGCCGTTAACGATCACGTTCGGCCCAACACCCTTGTACGCACAGAACATGGCGTTCTGCATTCCTTCTTCGTACAGCTGCATGCCCTGCGTCAGGCTGTCGCCCACAAAGCTCACGTCATTGAACCATTCCTTGCCCACAGCCGTGCTGCTCTTTGGCAGCGCCGCCATACGGAAATCCAGCGCAGTGGCCGCGCTGTCTGCAAGCGGCTGCACCGTGAGCTGCCGCGCCACCGCGTAGGAGGCCGTGTTCCAAGTATTATCCTGTGTTACCTCCTGCAGGATGGTGTTCTGCCCAACGCCGGAGGGCCGCTGTTCCCGGTGCAGGCTCTTCCACAACATCCCGATGGCTCCCACCAGCAAAAGCAGCAGCAGCAAAGCTGTCGCCATGAACCGCCTGCGCCAGCGTTTGCGCAACACGCGCCGCCGGTATTCCTGATAGTCTGCCATGCTGTCTCCCTCACTTTTCTGCCCGGGCTATGCTGCGGGCTTTCTCGTTCTTAGTATACCATATCTGTGCATTCCGGCAAGACCCGTTTTCTGCCAGAGTGCCTAAAATTGCAGATTCTTTTGCACGCAGGCATGCCATTGTGTGCAAAAAGCCCGCCTTCTATCGGGTCAAAAGCTTGCATCCTGTACCATAGATGTGTTATACTGAACTGAACTACTATTGATAGGGAGGCTTTCACGATGGCATTTACTCCAAAACTGACTTATAAAGGCAAGCCCCTCGTCCGCAAGGACAATGAGCTGTACTACGGCAATATGACCGACCCATATGTGCTCTATCTGCAGATCACGACCACCAAGCCTGTGGGCGATCAGCAGGTTGCAGACAAGGTCCACCTGATGCTGC
>NZ_JBBMEP010000015.1:0-80836 GCF_040096475.1 Faecalibacterium faecis
GAACACAGAAGTTAAGCTCACTTGTGCCGAAGATAGTTCGCTGGAAACGGCGCGTGAAAATAGGTAGTCGCCGACTTAAAAAAACGCTTCAGAAGAAATTCTGAGGCGTTTTTCTTTTGTCTTGAAACTGTTTTAGGAGAAAACAGAAAGGGAGGTATGCTTTGAAAATGATGTGAGCATTGAAGATGAAACAGACTGGAAGAGAAGGGCGCAATTTCATGCAGAGTGAAGCGAAAAATTTTATGATGTGTTTGTGCCTTATCTATTGAACAAACAAAAACCTTAAATAAATCATGGCGGCTCGGCTGTGCTGACCTTTTGGCACGACCGGGCCGCTTTATTGTAATAAAACCTTGACTCTTCAGTCGTTGTAGGGTTTACTATCTATAACGGAAAGGAGCTGCCCGGTCTGGCAGTGTAAGCTCTGTACATTCGGCAGAGAAGAGGGAAGCCGGGCAGAAAACATTATGGAAAAAAATCTGACCAGCGGCAGTGTGCTGAAAAGCATTTTGTTTTTTTCACTGCCCTATCTGCTTTCGTACTTTTTGCAGACGCTGTACGGCATGGCGGATCTGTTCATCATCGGGCAGTTTGAAGGTGTGGCCAGCACAACGGCGGTGTCCATTGGCAGTCAGGTGATGCATATGACCACTGTGATGATCGTGGGCCTTGCCATGGGAGCAACGGTTACTATTGGCCGGGCCGTGGGCGCAGAGAACAAACCTCGTGCGGCGCGGCTCATTGGCAACACAGTCACACTGTTTATGGCAGGATCTGTGGTACTGGCAGCTGTGCTGGTAGGGCTTGTGGATCCGATCGTACGCATTGTCTCCACACCGGAGCAGGCCGTGGCGGGCACTCGTACCTACCTGATCATCTGCTTTATCGGCGTTCCATGCATCACGGCGTATAATATCATGGCATCAATCTTCCGCGGGCTGGGCGATTCCAGAAGCCCGATGTACTTTATTGCGGTGGCCTGTGCAAGCAACATTGCGCTGGATTATCTGTTCATGGGCGCGCTGCATCTTGGCCCTGCCGGTGCAGCGCTGGGTACCACTCTTTCTCAGCTGGTCAGCGTGATCATCTCGTTGGTCGTGATCCTGCGCCGTAAGAGCGGCATCCACCTTTCGGGTGCGGACTTCAAGCCGGAACGCAGTGCACTTGGCGAGATTCTTTCCATTGGCATACCGGTGATGATGCAGGACGGCTTTATTCAGGTATCTTTTATGATCATCACCATCATTGCCAACCACCGAGGACTGACCGATGCCGCCGCCGTGGGCATCGTGGAAAAGATCATCAGCTTTTTATTCCTGGTGCCCAGCTCCATGCTGTCCACTGTATCGGCACTGGGCGCGCAGAACATCGGTGCCGGCAAGCACGACCGTGTGGATGCCATTCTGCGCTACGCCATCGGCATTGGCCTGACCTTTGGCCTGGTCGTGGCAGTAGCAGTGCAGTTCATTGCACCGTCGGTGGTGCGGCCCTTCACCTCGGACGAGGCTGTGGTGCTGGCCGGTGCATCTTACATCCGGGGTTATATTTTTGACTGCCTGTTTGCAGGCGTGCAGTTCAGCTTCAGCGGCTATTTCTGCGCCTATGGCAAGTCCGGGCTGTCCTTCCTGCATAACACGCTGTCCATTCTGCTGGTGCGCGTGCCGGGTGCCTACCTCGCATCCAAGTTTTTCCCGCAGACGCTGCTGCCCATGGGTCTTGCTTCGGCCTGCGGTTCGCTGTTCTCCATTCTGGTGTGCGTGATCGCTTACCACTGGCTCAAGCGGCAGCAGAAAGCGGTGCTGCATGGCTGAGCGGGAACCGTTCCAAATCGGTGAGATGGCATAGACGTACCGCCTGAGTGTGGGCGCGCTGCGCCACTATGAGCTGCTGTCAAGCGTACAGCAGCTTTTTTGTTGCACAAAAACCGGCCCTGCGGTACAATAGACCTGTTATTTATTATGCAGGAAAGAAGAGAGAACAGATGCGAGACCACCATATCGACCTGTGCGGCCAGATCGATTTTACCCGTACCGAGGCAATGCCCCTGCTGGCGCGGGATGCACATTTCAGCTTTGCGTGCAATGGCTGCGGCGACTGCTGCCGTGGCAGAGAGGACATTGTACTTTCAGGCTTTGACCTGTGGCGCATTGCAGCCCGGCTGCGCCTGCCGCCGCAGATCGTGGCGCGGGGATATTGCCGGGCCAGCATTGGCACGGTGAGCCATTTGCCGGTGCTGCGTCTGGCCCCGGTGAAGGAGAACCGGAACAACTGTCCCTTCCTTACGGGAGACCACTGCGCCATCCACGATGCCGAACCGCTGGTGTGTGCTCTGTACCCGCTGGCGCAGGAGATCAGCAGGAAAGGACAGGTGAGCTATTTTCTGCAGCCAACCGGCTGCGGCGGGCAGGTGATCGAGGCAAGGGTGGAGGACTATCTTGCTTGTTACGATGTCCCGGCCCGGGAACAGACCGATGTGCGCTGGGCGCAGACCTGCATGACACTGGAAGACACGGTGGAACAGCTGGGTGCGCAGCTCAGCCCGGTGCTGGTGCGCCGGATGCAGGACAAGCTCTGGCAGGCGCTGTATTTTGGCTACGACTATGCCGCACCGTTCTTGCCGCAGCTGGAGAAAAACCTGCACTGGCTGGATGCTGAATTTGCAAAACTGACAGAATATCAGCAAAAGCGGAATAACGCATCAAAATAATCGATCAATATATTTGATGCAATCGATAATAAAGGCCGTTTTAGGGCAAAAGTGAGTTGTTTTACCGTGAAATGTGTGATATACTTCACGAGTGTAAAGCGAGACTGTACGAGCCTTGCATACAAAACATAGCTTTTCGGTGCGGTACCTGTAGGCCGCACACGCAAAGAGATAGAGGAGATAAACATTATGCGTAAAATCACTCGTCGTTCGTTTCTGGCTGCTGCCGCTGCCTGCGGCGCAGCTGCTGCCCTGACTGCCTGCGGCGGTTCTTCTGCATCTTCTGCAGCTGCTTCTTCCGCTGCGCCTGCATCCTCGGCTGCTGCTTCTGCTGCAGCCGATGGCCAGAAGTTCACGATCGGCATCTGCCAGTTGGTGCAGCATGCCGCTCTGGATGCCGCTACGCAGGGCTTTGAGGATGCTCTGACTGCTTCCTTCGGCGAGAACGTCACCTTCGATTTCCAGAATGCACAGGGCGATTCCGCTACCTGCGCTACCATCACCAACGGCTTCGTTTCCTCTGGTGTGGATCTGATCATGGCCAATGCTACGCCCGCTCTGCAGGCTGCACAATCTGCTACCGACAGCATTCCGGTGCTGGGCACCTCTGTTACCGAGTACGGTGTGGCTCTGGGCCTGACCGATTTCGACGGCACCGTGGGTGGCAACATTTCCGGCACCTCTGATTTGGCCCCGCTGGATCAGCAGGCTGAGATGATCGTGGAGTGGATGCCGGAGGCCAAGAAGGTTGGCCTGCTGTACTGCTCTGCTGAGGCAAACAGCCAGTATCAGGTGGATGAGGTCCAGAAGTATCTGGAGGAAAAGGGTGTCACCGCTACCCAGTACGCTTTCTCTGATTCCAACGACCTGTCCTCTGTCTGCCAGAAGGCTGCCGACGAGAACGACGCACTGTATGTGCCCACCGATAACACTGTTGCTGCAAACACCGGCATTGTGGACGGCATCTGCCGCCCGGCCAAGAAGCCCGTGTTCGCTGGCGAAGAGGGCATCTGCGCCGGCTGCGGCGTGGCTACCCTTTCCATCAGCTACTACGATCTGGGCTACACCACTGGTGAGATGGCAGTGAAGATCCTGAACGGCGAGGCTGATGTCTCCACCATGCCCATCGAGTACACCGATGTGACCAAGAAGTACAACAAGACGATCTGCGACGATCTGGGCCTGACCGTTCCCGACGGCTACGAGGAGATCGAGGGCTAAAATACTCCGGGAAACCAAACAGAAAATCAGCGGAGAAGGGTAAAAAGTGCTCTTCTCCGCTTTCCCGTATCAAACGGGAAGTAAAAAAGTGTAACGTTTAGGAGGAATTGTTTTGGAAATCATTGCAAGACTGGCAAACCTGCCGGGCGCTTTGCCGGGTGCCTGTGCACAGGGCCTTATCTGGGGTATCATGGCCATTGGCGTGTACCTGACCTACCGTATTCTGGATGTGGCCGATCTGACCGTGGACGGCTCCTTTGGCACCGGCGGTGCAGTGTGCGTCATGTGCCTGCTGTCCGGCCAGAACGTCTGGGTCTCCCTGCTCATGGCGCTGCTGGCAGGCCTGCTGTCCGGCCTCGTCACCGGTGTCCTGCACACATTTATGGGCATTCCGGCCATCCTTGCCGGCATCCTGACCCAGCTTTCGCTGTATTCCATTAACCTCAAAATCATGGGCAAGGCCAATCAGGCCATCAACGTGGACAAGTACAACCTGCTGATCTCCCTGCGCTGGGTCAAGGAGTTTGCTCTCCACAACCCTATCGTTATGATCATCATTGTCACAGCGGTGCTGATCGGCATTCTGTACTGGTTCTTCGGCACCGAGCTGGGCTGTGCCATCCGTGCCACCGGCTCTAACCCCGCCATGTCCCGTGCGCAGGGCATCAACACCAACTTCAATATCGTGCTGGGCCTGGCTGTGTCCAACGGTCTGGTGGCGCTGTCTGGCGCTCTGCTGAGCCAGTATCAGGGCTTTGCAGATGTCGGCATGGGCCGTGGCGCGATCGTCATTGGTCTGGCTGCTGTCATCATTGGCGAGGCTCTGTTCAGCCGCATCTTCCACAACTTTGCACTCAAGATGGTTTCTGTCTCTCTGGGTGCCATCATCTACTACATTGTCATCCAGCTGGTGCTGACTCTGGGTTTCGATGCCAACCTGCTCAAGCTGCTGAGCGCTTCTGTGGTGGCTGTTTTCCTTGCCGTGCCGTACTGGAAGGGCAAGTACTTCTCGAAGCCGGTGAAGAAGGCAAAGGAGGATGCAAAAAATGCTTGAGATCCAGAATGTTTCCAAGACCTTTAACGCTGGCACGGTCAACCAGAAAACTGCCCTGAACGGCCTGAACCTGAAGCTGAACGAGGGCGATTTCGTTACCGTGATCGGCGGCAACGGTGCAGGCAAATCCACCATGCTGAACGCAGTTGCCGGTGTGTGGCCGGTGGACGAAGGCAAGATCATTATTGACGGTGTGGATGTGACCCGCCTGAGCGAGCATCAGCGTGCCGCTTACATCGGCCGCGTGTTTCAGGACCCCATGACCGGCACTGCTGCCACCATGCAGATCGAAGAGAACCTTGCCCTGGCTGCACGCCGCGGCAAGCCCCGCACCCTGCGCATTGGCATTACCAAGGCAGAGCGCGAGCAGTACCGTGAACTGCTCAAGACGCTGGATCTGGGTCTGGAAGACCGCCTGACGGCCCGTGTGGGCCTGCTTTCCGGCGGCCAGCGTCAGGCACTGACCCTGCTGATGGCTACCATGAACAAGCCCAAGCTCCTGCTGCTGGACGAGCACACCGCTGCGCTGGACCCCAAGACCGCGCTCAAGGTGCTGACCCTCTCGGCCAAAATCGTGGAGGAAAACCATCTCACCACCATGATGATCACCCACAACATGAAGGATGCCATTAAGTATGGCAACCGCCTGATCATGATGTACGAAGGCCATATCATCTATGATGTTTCCGGTGAGGAAAAGAAGAACCTGCACGTCTCCGACCTGCTGGCAAAGTTCCAGATCGCCAGCGGCGGCGAGTTTGCAAATGACCGCATGATTCTGTCCTGATAAATTACAAGGTTAAAATGCAAAGCGCCTGTCCCGGAAAAAACCGGGACGGGCGCTTTTTATGTATGTTTACCAATTCAAGAGCAAGGCACAATCATCAATCTTTTTTGTCAATCGGGGAAATAATCGCTGTCGATACGTTTGATATAATAGGTCTTCTCAACGGATACACCAATACTGTATTCGATCATCAAAGTGGTCAGTTTTTGCCCGTCTACAAGAATGATATGCTGTGCATTGGCAAAATCTTTAGCACCTTGAGAAAATTTGGCTGTTGTAATGAATAGCCCTTTCTCAATCTTCGGCGGTCCCATCATAGCTCCAGCAAATTTTTGTAATTCCGGTTTCCCAATCGTAGTGCTGGGATCCCAGCGTTTTGCCTGAATATAAATCAAGTTAAATCCAAGTTTGTCCTCATGAATGATGCCGTCAACACCGCCGTCTCCGCTGTATTTTGTAACAAAACCATCGCCATAATCCATGGCTTTCATTAAATCAACAACCAACTGTTCAAAGAATGCCGGAGACTGCTGCATAACCTCGGAAAGTAAATCATCTGCAAGCTGCTCGTTGATGAGGGAATAAGTGCGCTCCAGAGTTTCCTGCGGAGTATCTGACACAGTTGAAGAAGGCGTTCCGTCCAAAGCAGAAGGAGCTGCTATAGAAACCCCACTTACAAATGCAGAGAAGGCAGGATACCTGTTCTTGAGAAGATCATTTGTAATTTGAACACCACTTGCTAATAGGTTCAGGCCTTCTTTCGTAATAATATAGATGCCGCGTCGTGGAGAATCAATCAAACCTGCCTTTTTTAGATAAGTTTTTGCCCAGTTGACGCGATTATCAAAGGTTGGCTGGCGTTGGCTTGGAAGCCGCTCGGCAAGTTCTTCTGTGGTTAATTGAAGCTTTTGAGAGATGATTTTCTTTACATCTTTTGAAGAATGCGGGGCACCGTCCTGAATTGCAAAGAGGAACAGCGAGTAAAGTTCATTATATTTTGGAATAGCCATTTTTTCAAACCTCACACCTTGGAAAGGCTCAGCACACATTCGCAATGCCGTGTTCTTGGAAACAGATCCACCGGCTGCACCTTCTCTGCGTGATATCCATTTTGTTCCAGCCATGCAGCATCTCTTGCGGCGGTGGCGGGGTTGCAGCTGACGTAGACCACCCGGCGGGGAGACATGCGCACGACAGCGGAAAGGGTGGCTTCGTCGCAGCCCTTGCGGGGAGGGTCCAGCATTACGATGTCCGGGTGAAGGCCCTCAGCAGCAAGGCGGGTGGCGGCCTGACCGGCATCTGCGCAGAAAAATCGGCTCTTTGCGGCCACATCTGCACCCATGCGGGCAGCGTTAGCCTTGGCACTTTCAATGGCTTCCGGTACGATCTCCACACCGATCAGCTCACGGCAGTGCGCTGCCATGGAAAGACCAATGGTGCCCATGCCGCAGTAGAGGTCCAGCAGCAGGTCGTCCGGGGTAAGCTGAGCATACTGGGCGGCAATGCCGTAAAGCTGCTCGGCAGCAAGGGTATTGACCTGATAGAAGGAAAGCGGGCCAAGCTGCACCGGAACACCGCACAGGGTGTCTTCAATATACCCCTGCCCATACAGGGTGTGGGTCTCGGTGCCAAGGATCACGTTGGTGTTTTTAGCATTTACGTTCAGCAGGATCGTGGTGATCTCTGCAAATTGAGCTTTCAGCCGGGTGCAAAGCTCTTCAGCGGAGGGCAGCTTGGCACGGGTGCAGACAAGGCAGACCATGATCTGGCCACTGTGAGCGCCGCGCCGCAGAAAGATATGACGCACAAGGCCCCTGTCGGTCTCCTCGCTGTACGGCTGGATGCCCTTTTCTGCAAAAAAAGCGCACAATGCGTTGCCAATCTCATTCAGCACACCGGGCTGCAGGCGACAGTCCGGGCAGGGGACGATGCGGTGGGTGCGCCCGGCGTAGAAGCCGATACAGGGCTTACCGCTTTTGTCCACGCCCACCGGGAACTGCACCTTATTGCGGTAGCGGTTCACTTCCGGCGAACCCACAATGGGCAGCACAGGCACATCCAATCCTCCGATGCGGGCAAAGGCATCTGCAACATTCTCCTGCTTGGCGCGCAGCTCGGCAGCATAGTCCAGATGCCGCAGGCTGCAGCCGCCGCAGGGGCCTGCCACGGCACAATCCACCGGGATACGGTCCGGCGAAGGAGTGAGCACCTCGTCCAGAATACCGAAGGCGTAGCGCTTGCAGTCCTTAACGATGCGCACCCGGGCTTCGTCGCCGGGGGCGGCACCGGGAATAAACACGGTCTCACCGTCTGGGCTGTGTGCTACGCCGCTGCCATCGCTGGAAAGACGCTCTACGCGCAGGGTGAGAACTTGATTTTTCTGTAAGGGCATGAAGGGTCTCCTTTACTGGTGGTCAGGGCCGTCGGCGGGAGCATCAGCCTGCGCCGCAAAATACTTGCTGGGCGGCACGCCCTTGGCGCGCTTGAATACCCGCGAGAAATAGAACTGGTCAAAGAAGCCTACCGACACCGCGACCTCGGCAATGGAAAGGTTGCCTGCACGCAGCAGCTTGCAGGCTTCGTTGATGCGGTATTCGGTAAGATAATCGATGGGGCTTTTGCCTACGTTCAGCATGAACACGCGGTACAGGTGACTGCGGGAGACACCTACGCTTTTTGCCACATCATCAATGGAAATATCGTGTGAATAATTGAACTGGATGTACTTGATGGCGTTGAGCACATACTGGCTGGAAGAGGAAGCCGTGTGCGGTTTGCCAGCGCTGGTCTCCTTCATCAGAGAAGCGATGAAGAGATAAAGGTAGCCCACCATGGCGGCTTCATCCTGCGGCTGCAGCCCGCGGGAGGAATAAATGTTGGCCAGAGCAGCACGCATCCCATCGGGGTCGTGGGTGTGATGCACCGGCGAGTCGTCGGTGAAGGGGAGCTGCGCGGCCAGTTTGTGGGCACACGCACCGTTGAAGCCTACCCAGCTGTACTCCCAAGGCTGCTGCTCATCGGCAGTATACCGGATCAGCTGGCTTGGCCGGGCAAAAAACAGCTGACCCTGGCTCACTTCCCAGGTGCGTCCGCCCACCTCGAATACGCCCTTGCCGGAAAGTACCAGATGAATCAGGTAATGGTCGCGGATACCCGGCCCCCATGTTTGGCCCGGAGCACAGCGTTCGATGCCGCAATTGAAGATGGAAAGCTCAATATTATTGGTATAATTTTGTTTGAAGGATTGCTTATATACATCTGCCATAGCCGCGTTTCCTCCGCTCTGTCACGTTGCGGGCAGCTTTGTGCCCGATCTTTGGTATAGTATACCACACATCTGCCCGCAAATTCAACAAAAGTACATCTTATTCTTTGAACTGGGTGCCAAAATTCGCGTTTTTTCGGCGTTGGAAATTGAAAAAAGCGGTTGGATGCATTACAATAGACGTAACATACCCATCTATCCCAAAGCAGCATATTGAGGGAGGAATCGTTATGGCAAACAGTGCGCAGCTCCGAAATGAGATCGCGGCGGGCAAATGGGACGATAAGCTCCGGGCACTGTATGGCGATGCGACGCAGGAAATCTGTCGGCAGCGGGCACGCTACTGTGCTGCGCTGGAACAGTTTGAGCTGTACTTTGGGCCGGGCAGGCAGGTGCAGGTTTATTCGGCACCGGGCCGCGCAGAGCTGGGCGGCAACCACACCGACCACCAGCACGGTTATGGCCTTGCGGCGGCTGTCACGCTGGATCTTGTGGCCGTGGCTGCGCACAATACAGACGGCTACGTGCGGGTCAAATCCCGCGGGTTCAACAAGCTGGATGTGATCGACCTGACCGTGGAGGGGCCGCAGGAAGGGGAGAGCACCCACTCGGCCAGCCTGATCCGCGGCATTGCCGAGGGCTTCCGCGCGGCAGGCAAAGCGGTGGGCGGCTTTGATGCATACACAGCCAGTGATGTGCTGCGCGGCAGCGGCCTTTCCAGTTCTGCTGCCTTTGAAATGGGCATGGCTGCCATCTGGAACGGAGAATATGGCTGCGGTCTGGCCCCGGCGGAGCTGGCAAAGATCTGTCAGTATGCGGAGAATACCTATTTTGGCAAGCCCAGCGGCCTGCTGGATCAGCTGACCAGCGCAGTGGGCGGCATTATCTTTGCGGATTTTGCAGACCCCCAGCAGCCGGTTCTGGAAAAGATCCACGCCGACGGCCTGCTGCCGCCGGGCATGAGCCTTTGCGTTACCGATACGCGCGACAGCCACAGCGAATTGACCGGTGAGTTTGCAGCCATCCGGCAGGAGATGGAGCAGATCGCAGCGTTTCTTGGCAAAAAGGTGCTGGGACAGGTTACGGAGAGCGCATTCTGGGCAGCACTGCCTGCGCTGCGCAAAGCCTGCGGCGACCGCGCGGTGCTGCGCGCCATCCACTATTTTGAAGAGAACGCTCGCACCCTTGCCCAGAGGGACGCGCTGCAGGCCGGGCAGTTTGCTGCCTTTGCAGCGCTGGTGCTGGAAAGCGGACGCGCATCCTTTGCGCTATGCCAGAATGTCTACTGCAGCACCGATGTGCGGCATCAGGGGCTTTCGGTGGCACTGGCGCTGAGCCAGAGTATCCTGCAGGGCAGCACGGGAGCCTGGCGGATGCAGGGCGGCGGCTTTGCAGGCACCATTCAGGCGTATGTTCCCCAGAGCCTGCTGGAACGCTATCACAGCGAGATCGAGCGGGTATTCGGCAAGGGCAGCTGCTACATTCTGCGTCTGCGGGAGCAGGGGGCAGTGAAAGTGATCTGAAAACAAAAACGCATCTGCAAGATTTTGCAGATGCGTTTTTTGCTATGCTTTATACTGCTGGGAAGGTTCAGAAAACCGGTTTCGGGCCGGGAGCGGACTGAGCCTGCTCTTTCTCTTTTTCCCGGCGCTGCTGATCCGAGATATACTGCACCATGTCCCGCTCCTCGTGGGAAAAATGGAACAGGTCTGCGATGGTATCGTAGGCGCTTACCACGAAGTTGAAGCCTGTCTTTACCACATTGAACAGCAGCATGGGCACAAAGGTGAAAGAAAGTGAGATCAATCCGCCGCTAAAGAAAAGATCGTCCAGACGCAGATTGCTGAAGAAAAGATCCAGCGCATCGCCCAGCGGCCCGCCGCCGGAAATACTGCGCAGCTCTTCTTCGGAAACAGAAATGTATGAATGCGGCATCTGAAGGTTTTTCATGGAGAAAGCTCCTTTCTGACAAGATCGTTCCGGGAATGGGGTCAAACTCAGGCGGCAGCGGTTTCCTCGGCCTGAGCGGCATCAAAGCTCGGCATGGGGTTCACGATCTGATCGTAGATGCTTGTAACGGTACGAATGACGTTCATGACCTGCGAATAGACATAGACACCGGCCAGACCGGCAACGCCCACAGAAGCGATACGGCTCCAGGTGTTCATCTTATCCCAGGTGTGATAGAAGGTGCCGGACAGGCTCAGACCATTCGACAGACCGGACTGCACACGGCCTGCGATGTACCGGAAGGAATAGTTGCTCATCAACACGAACAGGTTGATCGCTGCATTCTGGCAGAATGTAGCAAACTGATCGGTGTTGAAATAAATATCGTGATTAAAGGCTGAGCCAAGGTAGATGGACTGACCGCCATCCAGATAGGTCATTTCTTCTTCGGAGATAACGGCATAGGAAGCCGGTAAAAGCATGGTATTCTGATTGGGATGATCCATGGTGGAAGAACTCCTTTCCGTAGTGGAATCTGCACAAAGGCAGACAATAATACTATCTGAATTGTAACATAACTGTGTCCAAATAACAAGAGCAGAGATGTGCAAAATCATGATACATTTGTGAATAAACTGTTACGGAAAGACGGTGAAATCACGAATATCAGCCCAAAAATGCGCAATATGTCCAGAATCTGGTCCTGAAAAAATGTTCTGTAGAAAAAGCAAAAGCGCCTGCACATTCCGGGTGCAGGCGCTTTTATGGGGAGAAAATGATCGGGGAATTACTGTGCCCGTTCGTAGAGCACGGTCAGCTGCGCAATGTGCCCGGCCAGTGCTTCCGGCAGGGGACAGGTGAGCCGCCACTGCCAGTTGGAGCCTTGGGTGCTGGGAGTGTTGATGCGGGCCTCACTGCCCAGATGCAGCCAGTCCGCCAGAGGGATCACAGCGGTATCCGATACACTGGCAAGGCAGGCACAGATCATGGCCTCGGTCAGCTCTTCCGGCTGGCAGCGCAGGTAGCGGCAGGCATAGGCCACATCCTCGGCACTGGCGTTGGTACGCCAGCCTTCGGTGGTCACATTGTCGTGGGTGCCGGTGTACACCACGCTGTTGCGGTGGTAGGTGTGGGGCAGGTAATTGCCGGATTCCCGGCTGTCAAAGGCAAACTGCATGATCTTCATGCCCGGGTAGCCGCTGGCAGAAAGCATGGCCTTGACCTCCGGGGTCAGGTAGCCAAGATCCTCGGCAATGATGCCGCCCTCGCCAAGGTTTTCGTGCATGGCGTTGATAAAATCGCGGTCAGGGCCTTTTTCCCAGTGGCCGCCCGTCGCCGTTTTGTTCCCGGCGGGAATGGAGTAATAGCTCTCGAAGCCGCGGAAGTGGTCGATGCGCACCACATCGTAAATGGAGGTGGCGTGCTTCATGCGCTGCTTCCACCACGCAAAGCCGGTGGCTTTGTGCGTGGGCCAGTCATACAGGGGGTTGCCCCACAGCTGGCCGTCTGCTGCAAAGGCGTCCGGCGGGCATCCGGCCACCTGGGTCAGATGCATTTCTCCGTCGGTCTGGAACAGCTCCGGGTGGGTCCACAGATCGCTGGAATCCGGGCTGACATAGATGGGAATATCGCCCACCAGACGGACGCCCTTGCCGTTGGCGTAAGCCTTCAGGGCGTTCCACTGGGTGTAGAAGAAGAATTGCACCGCCTTGTAGTAATCCACCGCACCGGCGAGACGCTGTTTTGCGGCAGCAATGGCTTCCGGTTTGCGGCAGCGCAGGTCATCCGGCCAGTCGGCAAGGCCGGCCTGCCCCTGTTCGGCCTTGACAGCCATAAACAGGGCGTAATCCTCCAGCCAGAAGCTCTGCGCCTCGCAGAAGGCTTCATAGGAGGGGGAGGGGGCTGCCAGCAGGCGGTCGGCTGCCTTTTTCAGGATCACAGGCCGCTCGTTGTACAGTGCGCCGTAGTCGATGGGGCCTACAGGCCGTGCGGCGGGCACTTCATCGGCCGTCAGCAGACCGACGTCGGCCAGCAGGCGGTAGTCAATGAAGTAGGGGTTACCGGCAAAGGCGGAAAAGCTCTGATAAGGGCTGTCGCCGTAGCCGGTGGGGCCGATGGGCAGGATCTGCCAGTAGGTCTGCTTTGCATCGGCCAGAAAATCCACGAATGCAAAGGCCTCTTTTCCCAGCGTACCGATGCCAAAAGGCCCCGGCAGACTGAAAACGGGCATCAGAATGCCGCTTGCACGCATAGTGTGCGCACCTCCTTAGCCCTTGACAGCACCTGCCACAACGCCCTCAATGATGTACTTCTGGCAGGTCATGTACAGGATGATGATGGGGATAATGGCAATGATGATGCAGGCCATCATGGGAGCCAGCTCCACACGGCCGTAGCCGCCGCGGAAGTACTGGATGGCCATGGGAATGGTGCGGTATTTCTTGATGTCCAGCACCAGAGTGGGCAGCAGGTAGTCATTCCACACCCACATGGTCTCGAGGATGGCGGTGGAGATCATGGTAGGCTTGAGGATGGGGAATACGACCTTGAAGAAGATCTGAATGGGGTTGCAGCCGTCGATCATGGCCGCTTCCTCAATTTCCATGGGCACGCTCTTCATGAAGCCGGTGAACATGAACACGGCCAGACCGGCACCGAAGCCCAGATAGATGATGCAGATGTTCCACGGGGTGTTCAGATTGAGCTGGTCAGCGGTCTTGGACAGGGTGAACATGACCATCTGGAAGGGCACGACCATGGAGAACACGATCAGCAGGTTCATGAACTTGCTCAGCTTATTGTTCACGCGGGTGAGGTACCAACCGGTCATGGAGCAGCACAGCAGGATCAGCGCCACACTGGTAACGGTGATGACAAGGCTGTAGCCAAGGCTGGAAAGGAAGCCCATCTTGGTGACACCGTAAACGTAGTTGCTCAGGCCCGCAAAGGTCTCGGCGGTGGGCAGCTTGAACACGGTGGAGGTGGTAAAGCTGCCCTCGACCTTCAAGCTGTTCAGCAGGATCAGCACGATGGGGTAGATCCACAGCAGACTCAGCAGCGTCATGATGACGGTGAGGATGTTATCCCACATTTTTTTCTGTTTAGGCATTACTGCTGCACCTCCTTGGAACGGGTAAAGTGGAGCTGGATCAGAGAAATGACCACGACGATCAGGAAGAACACCACAGCCTTCGCCTGACCAATGCCCTTCCACTGGGCACCGGAACGGCCATAGAAGGTGTTGTAGATGTTCAGGGCCAGCATTTCACTGGCGTTGGCGGGTTCGCCTGCGGTCAGGGCAACGTTCTGGTCGAACAGCTTGAAGCTGTTGGTCAGGGTCAGGAAGGTGCAGATGGTCACGCTGGGCATGACCATGGGAATTTTGATCTTGAACAGGATCTCGCGGTCGTTGGCACCGTCGATCTTGGCGGCTTCGATCAGGTCGCCGGGCACGCTCTGCAGGCCGGCAACGTAAATGATCATCATGTAGCCGATCTGCTGCCAGCACATCAGGATGACCAGACCGACGAAACCGGCCTTGGCATCCAGCGCCAGCAGAGGTCTCTGCAGGTTGGCCAGTACACCGTTGAGCAGAATCTGCCAGATGTAGCCCAGCAGGATGCCGCCGATCAGGTTGGGCATGAAGTAGACGGTACGGAAGATGTTGGTGCCGCGGATGCCGCGGGTGAGCACCAGCGCAATGGCAAAGGCGCAGACGTTGATGAGCACGGTGGATACTACAGTGAACACTGCGGTAAAGCCGAAGGCGTGCAGGAAGGTGGAATCCTGAAATACGCTGATGTAGTTCTGGATGCCCACAAAGGTGGTCTTGCTAACAGTAGTGAACCGCTGGAACGAAAGGTAAATGCCCCAGATAAAGGGCCAGATAAAGCCGATGATGAACGCGAGCAGCGTGGGCAGCACGAACACCGGCCAATATTTGCTGATGGCTTTTTGCATGATGTACCTCCTATATGCGGAGTGGTTAACAAAAAAGGGGAGGCGGGGCGAACTTCTTCGCCCGCCTCCCTGTTCAGTTCTTTTTTATGGACCAATCAGGAGCTTAGCCGTTTGCCAGCTTGTATTCCTTAGCCCAGCCATCGACGAAGGCGGTCACAACGCCGTCCCAGTCGCCGGTGCCTGCTGCGTAAGCGGTCAGAGCGGAACCAACGCCGTTCTTCCACTCTTCAGAAGGCATGGTGGAGAAGCACCAGTCAACACTGGTCTTGCCCTCAGCAACGTAGTCGTTTGCAATGGCAATCAGAGGATTGGTGGAGTCCTTAGCCTTCTTGAAGGGGATGACGAAGCCCATCTTGTCAGCCATCGCGCTGGTGCCGGCCTCAGAGGTGACACACCAGTACAGGAAGTCCAGAGTAGCCTGAATATCGGCATCAGAAGAGTTGTTGTTCACGCACCAGAAGTTCTCGGAACCGGTGCACAGGCCCTGATTCTCCTCGCCATCCACGCCGATGTAGATGGGCAGCATACCCAGATTGTCGTCGCCCAGATCCTTCACGTCATTGTAAGCCCAGGTGCCGTTCTGGTAGAACACAGCCTTCTTGCCCACGAATTCCGCCACAGCGTCGTCGCCGGTCTTGGAAGCCAGCAGCTTGGGATCGCAGGTGGAATCGGTGATGTACAGATCCCAAATCTGCTTGTAGTTGTCCAGATAGGTGCCCTTGATGGCATCGGTGGAGCCGATGCCGTCTGCCTTGTACTCGTAGTAGATGGGCAGGTTTGCCAGATGGGTCTTGAAGCGCCAGTCAGAAGAACCGTCCATGCCAGCGGAGGTGAAAGCACCGTCCACACCCAGCTCAGCCTTGCGTGCCTGAATATCGTCAGCGACCTTCTTCAGATCAGCAAAGCCCTTGATATCGTCCTGCGTGTAGCCGGCGGCGCTCAGCAGTTCCTTGTTGTAGATGATGCCGTAGGTCTCGATGACATATGCAATGCTGGTAACAGCGTCGCCGTCCTTCAGTGCGAAGGAATCGCTGGTCAGCTCACCGTACAGCTGGCTGCCGGACAGATCGTAGCAGTAATCCTTCCAGTTTGCCAGACCCACGGGGCCGTTCACCTGGAACAGGGTGGGAGCTTCGCTCTTTTCCATCTCGCTCATCAGGGTGGTCTCGTACTGGCCGGAAGCGGCGGTGACAACGGTCACAGGCACGCCGGTCTCCTTGGTGTACTCAGCGGCCAGATCCTGCCAATCCTGATCCTGCTCGGGCTTGAAGTTCAGGTAGTAGACCTTGCCGTCTGCCTTTGCAGCGGTGCTGGAAGCAGCGGTAGAACCGGCAGCAGAGGAAGCGGTGCTGCTGGAGGAGCCGCCGCAGGCAGCCAGACCCAGAGCAGCGGCGGAAACGCCAGCGGCCTTCAGGAAGTTACGACGAGTGATCATTTTCTTCATAATAAGTTCTCCTTCTTATTAAAAATAAACTATTTCAAAATCTCCGTCCCCTGACGGAGGGAAAACAAAATTTAAATCGCCCTTACGCTTTCGCCCTGCTGCAACTCCGGCTGCAAGGTGATGGTCTGGGCCGGTGCACCGTGCTCGATCTGCCGCACCAGCAACTCAATGCTCTGCAGCGAGATCTGTTCACTGGGTTGCACAACGGTAGTCAGAACAGGCACACAGTAACGGGACATCGTGATGCCGTCAAAGCCGATCACCGAAACATCCTCCGGCACCCGCAGCCCGGCGCTCGCCAGCGCGCGGATGGCACCTAAGGCAATCACATCGCTCATGGCGAACAGGGCGGTGAAGTCGGCCCGGCGGGCCAGCAGGCTGTTCACGGCGTGATAGGCAGACTCAAAATCGTAGTTGGACAGGCCGTACAGCTTGTCGCTGAACAGGATGCCCGCATCCTGCATCGCCTGCTGTGCACCCTCGCGGCGCATCACGCTGGGATAACTGGTGACCGGACCACCCAGCACTGCGATCTTACGATGCCCTTGCTGGATGAGGTAGTCCACAGCAGTGTAGGCTGCAGCGCGGTCATCCACGCCCACCATGGAAAGATTGGGAAAGTCCAGCTCGTCGGAGACCAGTGTGGTCAGCACCGAGGGGACTGTGATGTTGGCAAAGCCTTTTTTGAAGTTGGCTACGCTGCCGCCCAGAAAGATCATACCTTTGGGCTTGATCTCCCGCAGGATATTTTCGGCGGCATCGATCTCGTTGGCGTTTTCATCCAAATAGGAAACGATGCCATTGTAGCCATACAGGGTGGCGGCCCGCTGCAGCTGGACTAAGAAGTCCGAGAAGAAGAGATTGCGGGTGCCTTTGACCACGAACACCAGACTGCGGGACTGCTGGATCTTCAGCTGTCGTGCATTGGTGTTGGGCACGAACCCGGCCTCCCGCATTACCTTGAGTACATGCTCCTTGGTCTCGGGCCGGACATCGGGCCGGTCGTTGATGACACGAGAAATGGTGCTTACCGAGCAGCCGCTGATCCGGGCAATGTCCTTAATGGTCAGATTCGGCATTTTGTCGGAGTACCTCACTTTCGGTAATAGATTCGGGAACGTTGTCGGGAACGTTTTCGGTGACTATAGTATGGCATAATTTGTATAAAAAATCAATAACCCAAAAGTGTTTTCGTGAAAATTGCATAGCATTCTGAGCTGCTTTTGTGCAGATTGAATTGCGTGCGAATCAAAATGTGCCGACAGTTCCGCAAATTCCCGGTACAAATCAGAAACAACCGGTAAAACCGTACCAATTTGTAACTTTTCAACATAGAGCAGTGGTTTTATAAAAGGAGAAAGAAAAAAACAATGCCCGGCAGATAACACAGCCTGCCGGGCATTGCATGGTTTTGAAATGGTTTATCCGCTTTTTCAAAAATACGGGTGCTGATAGGGTTCGGGTTCCGGGCCGCAGTACAGGCCAAACGCATCGCAGATCCAGTAGCTGCCGTCCTCCATGGGCACGCGGCACCACTGGTGGCTGTACTGGTTCTCGTTCACATGCTCATATGGGATGCCCAGAATGTCCAGACACAGAGCGGTGGCCCGGGCACACCCGGCACAGGATGCTGTGCGCAGTACAAAATAACCGTAGGGGTCGTTGTAATGGTTGGCTTCCATAGAGTAAGCCATGGAGCCATCATCCACCACCGCACGCAGGGCAGAGGCAATGCCGTAAAGCTGGTTTTCCCGGCTCATGAGCGCCAGCGGTGTGACCACCTTCAGCGCTTCTTGATATGCCTGCGCAAACTCCTCATCGGTGCATTTGCGCTTGAGAGACTTGTAGTGGGCCAGCTTGTTGATGGCCACCGGCGACCAGACGGAAGAAAACTGCGCTTCGGTCAAAGAAAGCTCGTCATCACCGGCAATGCCGTCCGCAGAAGGCTTGCGGCCTTCGTCAATGCCGTGATCCAGATAATGACGCAGCAGTGCACCCTCGTCATTGCCGCATACGGCCGCAACATCCGGATACTGTGCAGCGTAGTATGCTGCATCAAAGGTAGAAAGCGCAGCAGCGGAAAGACCGGTCTGTGTGGCCAGTAGCACACCGGCTGTCAGCGCCGCAAGTCTAAGATACCGTTTTTTCATGACAAAAACCTCCTCAAAAAAGAATAAAACGCCTCCTGAACTCAGTATAGCACATCCGGGCCGGAGGGAAAAGACAAAAAAGCGCTCCCACCTTGTCATCGGTGAGAGCGCTTTGCTGATTGCTGATTATTTTGATTGAGTTGATTCTTTAAAGATTAGTCACTGACGTAGGGCATCAGAGCAACGTGACGAGCACGCTTGATGGCGATGGTCAGTGCGCGCTGATGATAAGCGCAGGTGCCGGTCACACGGCGGGGAATGATCTTTGCACGCTCAGAGACGTACTTACGCAGACGGGGCACGTCCTTGTAATCGATGGTGTCGATACGATCGACACAGAAGCTGCAAACCTTCTTGCGGCCGCGACGCATGGGGCGTGCGGGGCGAGAGCCTTCGGTTCTTTCAAAAGCCATTGCTTATTACCTCCTATTGGATTTTTAACGGATTGACCGTTTCGTGTCAGAACGGCAGATCGTCGCTGTCGTCGATGACGGCGAAGTCGTCTGCATTGCCGGCAGAGTAGCTGGGAGCTGCCTCCACAGCGGCCGGGCGGGCAGGCGCTGCGTTCTGGTAGGCGGGAGCAGAATTATTCTGATAATTTGCTCCGCCGCCTGCATTGCTGTTTTTGGGGCCTGCAAAGTTGATATTGTTGGCTACCACTTCCACAGCGGTGCGGTTGTTGCCGTTCTTATCCTGATACTGGCGGGTCTGAAGACTGCCTTCAATGGCGATCAGACTGCCCTTTTGGAAATACTTGCAAACAAACTCGGCCTGCTGACGCCATGCAACGATATCGATGAAATCGGCCTGACGCTGCTCACCCTGACGCGCAAAATTGCGGTCACAGGCAATGCGGAAGCTGCACACATTGGTACCCTGCGGGGTGGTGCGCAGTTCGGGATCCGCCACAAGACGGCCCATGATGGCAACAACATTCAACATTTTACGGTCTCCCTTTCTGTCACAGAAGAATTACTCCTCGTGAGCAATGATCAGGCTGCGCATAACACCTTCAGTGATCTTGTACACACGGTCCAGCTCAGCAGGGAAGCTGGGCTCGCTGGTGAAGTCGATCACAGTGTAGACGCCTTCCTCCTCGTCGTTGATGGGGTAGGCCAGACGGCGCTTGCCCCACTCGTCGATGGAATCGATCGTACCGTTAGCCTCGATCAGGGACTTGAACTTACCAACCAGAGCGGCGGTAGCCTCCTCGTCGAGAGCGGCGCTGGTAATCAGCATGGTTTCGTACTTTGCCATTTTGTAGCACCTCCTTTTGGACTTAAGGGTCCTGCAATCACAGGACCAAGGGTACACACAAAACGCGGCATCGCATTTTGTGTGCGGCGTGTCTGTTCAGACAGCAATTTATTATAGCAAGCTGTGTGGATTCTGTCAAGCTTTTTCCGAAAAAAGATATAATAAAAAATATTTTGATTTTTTTGTGAAAGAGGAATATAATATAGTAGCTTTCAGAGGATGAACGGCAGGGCAGCCGGGGAACGGCCGTCTCTCTGCTCTCTGTTATCCGTCTTCGGAAGGAATGTATATATGGCTCTGGGAATTTTATAGTAAAGGAAGGATTCTTTGTGTATTCGGTTTTCCGTAACCTGGCAATCATCATCCTCAGCGCAAAGTTCTTTGGCCTGGTGGCCCGCAAGTGCAAGGCCCCGCAGGTGGTGGGTGAGATCCTTGCCGGTTTGATCATCGGCCCCTGTGTGCTGAATCTGGTGCAGACCAGTGATGCCATCTCCACCTTTGCAGAGATCGGCGTGGTGATGCTGATGTTCACCACCGGCCTTGGCACCAACCTCAAGGAGCTGATCAAAGCCGGCCCCATCGCCACCCTGGTCGCCTGCGTGGGCGTAGCCGTTCCGCTGGTGGGCGGCACCCTGCTGTACAGTGCGTTCTACGGCTTCTCTGCCGTGGGCAGCCCTGAGTTCTACCGTGCCCTGTTCATCGGCACCATCATGACGGCCACCAGCGTGTCCATTACGGTGGCAACCCTGCAGGAGCTGGGCCACCTGAAGAGCTTTCTCGGCACCACCATCGTCAGTGCCGCCGTCATTGATGATGTCATCGGCATCGTAGTCCTCACCTGCGTACTGGGCGCAAGCTCCGGCACCGGCACGGGTCTGGGCAAGGTGCTCATTAATACGGTGCTGTTCTTTGCCACTGCCGTGGGCGTGGGCGTTGTGGCTCACTTTGCTATGACATGGCTGGACAAGCGCAATCCCCACACCCAGCGCATCACCATCGTGAGCATGGCGTTCTGCTTTGCCATGGCCTACATCGCCGAGGAATACTTCGGCATTGCAGATATCACCGGTGCCTATATCGCCGGTATCGTTCTGTGCACCATGGACGATGCCCCCTATGTGGAGCGCCGCGTGGATATCAGCAATTATATCATTTTTGCACCCATCTTCTTTGCATCCATCGGCTTGAAGACCGACATCAGCGGCCTGACGCCGGAAATCTTCCTGTTCTGCGTCTGCTTCGTCATTGTAGCACTTATCACCAAGATCATCGGCTGCGGCCTTGCGGCCAAGATCTGCCGCTTCAACTGGGGCGACTCCCTCAAGATCGGCGTTGGCATGATGACCCGCGGCGAGGTGGCACTGATCGTGGCCCAGAAGGGCCTGGATGTCGGCGTGGTGGACTCGGTCTACTTTACCGCTGTGATCCTGCTGATCGTGGTGTCCAGTGTGGCAACGCCGCTGGTGCTGAAGGCACTCTTTACCAAGATGCCGCCGCAGAAGCACCCCAGTCAGGTAAATGGGTAAACAATAAAAAAGATCCTCCGACAGGTCTGCCGGAGGATCTTTTATTTTCAGGATAAGTTACAGTGTCTTGCAGAACTCCTTCAGGTAAGCGCGGAATTCTTCGCCGATCTCCGGATGCTGCAGGGCCAGCTCCACCTGAGCTTCCACCACCTTGAGCTTGTTGCCCATGTCGTAGTGCTTGCCGGTGAACTCTACGGCCGTCATGCCGCCGCGGGTGCGGGCATACTCGGCCATGGCATCGGTCAGCTGGATCTCGCCGCCTGCGCCGGGCTTGGTGTGGGCAAGGATATCGTAGATCTCCGGGGTCAGCAGCACGCGTCCCAGAATGGAGTAGTTGCTGAACTCCTGTCCCTTCTTGGGCTTCTCGATCATGTCGTCCACAAAGAAATAGTTGTCGTGGATGGGGGTGGTCTTCAGGCTGCAGTACCGGCTCACATCTTCCCATGGCACTGCGGAAACGCCTGCCGCCGGGCGGCCGAACTCCTCGTAGGCGCGGATCAGCTGAGCACACACCGGGTCCTCGCCCCAGATCACGTCGTCACCATAGATCACCACGAAGGGATCATCGCCGGTGAAGGCCTTGGCGGTGTTCACAGCATGGCCCAGACCCAGCGTTTGCTTCTGGCGCACAAAGAGGATGTTTGCCATGTTGGCAATGCCCAGACATTCCTCCAGCGCCTTTTCCTTGCCGGGCTTTGCCAGCTTTTCTTCCAGCTCAGGGCTGCGGTCAAAGTGATCCTCGATGATGCTCTGGTTGCGGCCCAGAATGATGAGGATATCGGTGATGCCGGAACGCACAGCTTCTTCCACCAGATACTGGATGGCAGGCTTGTCCACAATGGGCAGCATACCCTTGGGCATGGCTTTGGTGGCGGGCAGCACGCGGGTGCCAAGACCGGCAGCAGGGATGACAGCTTTTGTGACTTTCTTCATCATGATCCATATTCTCCTATTACTATTTTGAAATCTGCAATGCCAGCCTTTGCGGGCGGCATTGCAGATCAGAGCATCCCGGCCAAAGCGTCCAGATTCGGACCCATGAGCACGGTAGCGCAGGCACCCAGCACCATCAGCAGTACAAAGGCACCGATCACACCGGCGATGCTCACGCCGCCCTGCGCAGACAGGACCGCACGGCGCTGGGCAGCGTCCGGGAACTCAGCACGGATGCGGCGGATGCGCTCGGCTGCGCTTTTGCGGTACAGCCACTTGGCGTACAGGGTGCGCAGCATCACCAGCGCAAAGCTGAACACCGTCATAATGCGGGAAAGCACGACAATGGCAGTGCTGCTGATGCCCGCAGTGAGCGGACTGCCGGTGGCCTGCATCATGCTCAGCAGGGTGGGCAGGGCCACCACCAGCTCTGCGGCCAGAAAACCAAAGGCCGGCTTCCACGCCTTGCGGTAGAAGAAATAGAACGGGCCGAACACCAGCGCCGAGAAGCACATGGAAATTTTGGTGTGCTGCAGCTGCATCCGGCTGTAATCGTTCAGGTAGACGGGCGCGGCCTTGCCAATATAATCGTTCCAGTCGCTGTAAGGGATGCCGTCGATCAGCTCTTCCTTGCCAAAGGCCGCCTGCACGTTGCGGCGGGTGGGCTCCTCCACCGTCTGCTGATACTGGCGGTAAAGGTCGTTGTAATCAAAGCGTCCGTCTGCGTCGGTGCCGGGCTGGCTTTGGGTGGGCGGCTCCGGGCACTGGCTCTCCGGCGGAAGAACGGCACCGCAGCAGCGGCAGCGCTCTTCGGTGCGCAGGGTGCGCTCACCGCAGCTGGGGCAGGTGCGCAGAGCATCGTCTTTGTACGGGAACGTCCATTCATAGCCCGCGCCATGGGCGGGGGTGTGGATGCAGCGGCCAAGCTTTTCGTAGCACTCGCGGTGATAGGGTGCGCCGCAGTCCGGGCAGACCACGATATCATCGGTCAGCGCCAGCGGTCTGCCGCAGCCTTCACAGGGACAGCCATAATATTTCGGCATGATTTCCTCCTGTTGTATGGTTCATACTGGTATTATACTCCCCTGAAAGAGAAAAGAAAAGGTGAAAATCTTCAAAATTCCAGCAGGATAATCCATTTACCCCTTTACTTTAGCATAGATTCTCGGTATACTAATGAAGTATCTGTGTATAAACTGTGTCTTTTGGCAAGTACAAAGGACTTTATCTTATTTATCATTTCGAGAGGGATTTAGAGAATGATCACGATTGACGAACTGAAGGTGCAGCTTGCCGATTACGGCAAGGCGGTCAAGGACTTGGAAGAAGCCCTTGCCATTGATGCCTCCCGCAAGCGCGTGCAGGAACTGGAGCACACCATGAGCCGCCCCGGCTTTTATGATGATGCAGACCTGAGCAAGAAGGTCTTTGACGAAGTGGGCGACCTGAAGGGCAAGCTGAGCCGCTTTGAAAAGCTGCAGGGCCTGTACGATGACGCCGAGACCATGCTGGAAATGCTGGATGAAGAATACGACCCCGCCATGATCCCCGAAGCAGAGGAGTCTGTGAACGCTGTGGGCAAGGCAGTGGATGAGCTGCAGCTGATGACCATGCTGAACGGTGAGTACGACCACAGCAACGCCATCCTGACCTTCCATGCCGGTACCGGCGGCACCGAGGCACAGGACTGGGCCGAAATGCTGTACCGCATGTACAACAAGTGGGCTTCCAACCACGGCATGACCGTGGAGGTTCTGGATTATCAGGACGGTGATGAAGCCGGCATGAAGAGCGCCTCCATGATGGTGAAGGGAGCCAACGCCTACGGCCTGCTCAAGAGCGAGAACGGTGTGCACCGTCTGGTGCGCGTGTCGCCCTTTGATGCCAACGCCCGCCGTCAGACCAGCTTTGCTTCGCTGGAAGTGATGCCCGAGCTGGACAACACCATTCAGGTGGATATCCGCCCCGAGGATATTGAGATGCAGGTGTACCGTTCCTCCGGTGCAGGCGGCCAGCACATCAACAAGACCTCTTCCGCTGTGCGTCTGATCCACAAGCCCACCGGCGTCGTGGTCAGCTGCCAGACCCAGCGCAGCCAGTTCCAGAACCGTGACTACGCCATGGAAATGCTGAAGGCAAAGCTGTATCAGATCGCAAAGCAGCAGCACATGGATAAGATCGACGACATCAAGGGCGTGCAGAACGAGATCGCATGGGGTCATCAGATCCGCAGCTATGTGTTCATGCCCTACACCATGGTCAAGGATCACCGCACCAACTACGAGACCGGCAATGTGGATGCCGTGATGGACGGCGATCTGGACGGTTTCATCTTCGCATACCTCAAGGCCGCAAGCCGCGGGGAGCTGCAGGATACCTGATCTTGAACGTATAAAATGCAAAGGCCGTGCTTCCTTTTATGGAGGCACGGCCTTTTTTGTGTTCTTACGCCAGATCGGGCAGAATGGTATCCCAGAGTTTTTCCTCCTGCCGCAGGGCGTTGAAGCAGCAGTCCAAGTACATTTTGTTTGCCGCTGCAAGGATCGTGCTGCGCAGAAGCAGCTTTTCATCTGCGGCATCCACGGCAAGGTCGCGGATCTCCCTGGTGCAGCCGAATACAAACGGCAGGCAGTTTTCCATCTCGTCGCAGAAGTAGTCGTAAGCTGCCCCGGCGGAACAGTGCGCCCGCTGCATTTTAAACAGGGCATCGATGTTTTCCATTGAGAGCACCGTTTTGGAGACTGCAATGTACATCAGGGATGCGATCTGATCGCGGGCGTACTTCTTGCGCACCGGGTGGGACAAAATGCCCTTTTTAACGTAGTTGCTGACCATGGAAGAGGTGAGCTCCACGCCGCAGAAGGTGCGGAAATAGCTGTTGACGTACTGCACGGTCTGGTCAAGATAAAGCCCCATCTGCGGGAGATCGGCGTACCGGGGCAGGGCAAACCCGGCGGCGCAGGCCGCAACGCGGCATTTGGTTTCAGTTTTCATATCGTAAGCAGTTTTCTAAGGTTGGTGCAGCAGGGCTGCGCGGGATACAGAAAATGGTTTTCTGGCGGTATTATAGCGCAAATCGGTTCTCTGGTCAACGGATTTTTAAAACTTTTGAAAGAATGCATAAAATCCCTTGACAGGTTTTTGAAAAACTGCTATGATGTCTGCAGTGAACCGAAAAACCATGCAGGCGGAAGTGCGTGTAAGGCACGGAAAATAAAAAAATGACCTGCTATCACAAAATAGATTTGGAGCGTGCATTTTATGAAAACCAAGATCGTTGTGGATTCTTCGTCCAGCCTGTATGCCCTGCCGGGCGTGGATTTTGCCTGTGTGCCGTTGAAGATCGTCACGGATGAACAGGAATATCTGGATGACGGTACTCTGGATGCTGTGGGCATGGCCCGGTCTCTGCGTACTTACAAGGGCAAGACCAGCACCTCCTGCCCCAATGTGGCAGACTGGCTGGCTGCTTATGAGGGTGCGGAGCAGATCTTTGTTGCCACCATCACGGGCACACTGTCCGGCAGCTACAATGCTGCACTGCTGGCAGCGGAAGAATACAAGGAAACGCACCCGGAGGCCCGTGTTTTTGTTCTGGACAGCCTGTCCGCCGGGCCGGAGCTGCGTCTGCTGGCAGAGCGTCTGCGGGATCTCGTCCGGATCGGGATGGAGTTTGACGAGATCTGCGAGGCAATCTTGGCTTACCACAAGCACACACATCTGCTGTTTTCGTTGGAATCGCTGGCCAATCTGGCCCGCAATGGCCGTGTGAAGCCTGCTGTTGCCGCTGTGGCACGGATGCTGGGCATCCGGGTCATTGGTCAGGCCAGTGAGAGCGGCGAGCTGGAGGTGCTGTGCAAGACCCGCGGCGAGCACGGAGCACTGGAACGCATCGTGCTGGAATTGAAGAATCACGGCTTTACCGATGGCAAAGTGCACATTGCCCACTGTGATAACCCGGAAGCTGCCAAGCGCCTGAAGCTGATGATCCACGCGGTGTTTGCAGGGGCGCAGGTGGATGTGGCCGAGTGCGGCGGCCTGTGCAGCTACTACGCTGAGCAGGGCGGCCTGATGGTGGGCTATGAGGATGGAAAAACAGAGTAAAAGAGTTTTTGATATTGCAAGCAAGCCGGGCCTGCGGGTCTGGCTTGCTTTTTTTGAACAACGCAAAACTTGAAAAAGTTGTAAAACCGCGCTATACTTACACATAATTATAAATGGGAAAGGAGGGCAGGCCCATGCTTTTTCGTTCACCGGTCGTGCGCTTTTTCAGCCGCATTCTGAACCGCGTCACCATCACGGTGGTGTTGGTGGCATTGCAGCTGCTGTGGCTGTGCTGGGTGGCGTTTGCCATCACCACCGGCACGGGCCGCGTGTGGGTGAACGGCCTGCTCAACGCACTGAGCCTGCTCATCGTCCTGTACCTTGTGCGCAAGGATGAGAACAGCGCCTACAAGGTGGGCTGGATCGCGCTGATCGGCATTCTGCCGCTGCTGGGCGGTGCGCTGTATCTGGCCTTTGGCAACAAACGCCCGGCCAAGCGTCTGCGCCTGAAAATGCAGGCGGTGGAGGATGCCCACAAAAAAGACCTTGTACAGGAGCCGGGTGTGCTGGAAGGTCTGGATGCCCGCGAGCAGGGGCAGAGCCGATATGTGGCAAAGTACGGCCCCTATCCGGCGTGGCAGAACACTCACACGCAGTATTTTGCCTGCGGCGAAGCCATGTATCCGCAGCTGCTGGCCGATCTGGAAAAGGCTGAAAAGAGCATCTTTCTGGAATTTTTCATCGTGAGCCACGGCTGCATGTGGAACGGCATTGAAAAGATCCTGCGCCGCAAGGCTGCGCAGGGCGTGGATGTGCGCCTGATCTACGATGATTTTGGCAGTCTGCTGGGTCTGCCCGCCGATTTCATCGTGCGCATGGAGCGGGCGCACATCCGCTGCATCCCGTTCAACCCGGTGGTGCCGCTGCTCTCGCTGGTGATGAACCACCGCGACCACCGCAAGATCGTAGTCATTGACGGTACGGTGGCCTACACCGGCGGCGTGAATCTGGCAGATGAGTATATCAATGCGGAGCAGCGCTTTGGCTACTGGAAGGATGCAGCCCTGCGTGTGGAAGGCGATGCCGCGTGGAACTTTACGGCGATGTTCCTCAACTTCTGGAACGCCTTCCGCCCCAGCGAGACGGATTATGATGCATTTCGTCCCATGCCGCTGGTGACGCCGGTATCGGACGGCATCGTGCAGCCCTACGCGGACAGCCCACTGGACGAGGAACCGATGGCCGAGACGGTGTACCTGAACATCCTTGCGCAGGCACAGCGGTATGTTTATATCTACACGCCCTACCTTGCCGTGGGCGAGGAAATGCTGGACGCACTGAAAAACGCGGCCAAGCGCGGGGTGGACATCCGGCTGGTGCTGCCGGGCATCCCGGACAAAAAGCTGGTGTTCCGGCTGAGCCGGTCGTACTATCTGCCGCTTTTGAGGGCAGGTGTACGCATTTACGAATATACGCCCGGCTTTCTGCATGCCAAGTGCTGGGTAAGCGACGATGTAACTGCCGTAGTGGGCAGCATCAACATGGACTACCGCAGCCTGTTCCTACACTTTGAGTGCGGTGTACTGCTGCAAAAGAACAGTCAGGTGGCAGTTCTGCGGGACGATGTACGGGCCACGCTGCCGCAGTGCCGCGAGATACAGGTGACGGAATGCCGCACCAGCCTGCCCGGCACGGTGCTGGACAGTGTGCTGCGGCTGCTGAGCCCCTTGATGTGATAAAAACTCCCTTTCCGGGTAAACTAGCCCAAAAGCCCCTTTACGATGGGGGCAGGAAAGGGAGCGTTTTATTATAATGAAAAAGATACCTCGCATGATCCTGGGCTGCACGCTGGCGGCAGCTCTGGCCCTGACCGCCTGCAGTCGAAGCGATTCCGGTTCCTCCGGCAGCATGAGCACGAACATGGGCGGCAGTTCATCGCAGACGGGGCAGGCGGGCCAGAACGCCGCATACCGCACCGGCCTTGGCATCCTGACCGAAGCGTCTGATCAGGAACGCGCGGGCAAGATCGATACCATCGCAGCTGCCGTTCTGCTGGATGCCGAGGGCAGGGTGGCAGATGTGATGCTGGACGAGGTGGAGATCTCGGTCACGGGGGACAGCACCGGCAAGGTGACGATGCCCACCGACGATCGCACCAAGCGCCAGAAGGGCGACGATTACCCGCTGGCGGCGGTGTCCTCGCTGAAAAAGGGCTGGGCAGAGCAGGCGGATGCCTTTGGCAACTATCTTACCGGCAAAACCCCGGATGAGGTGAAGAAGCTTGCCACCGACGATGACGGCAAGCCGAAGGATGCTGACCTGCTCTCCACCTGCACCATTGCGGTGGACGGCTATCGGGATGCTGTGGTGCGCGCCTGCGAGAATGCAAAGGCAGTCGGCTCGGCCCGCGGCGACCGCGCTGTGCTGGGCGTGTCAGTGCGCAATGACACCAAGGAACTGACCGCCGACGATGACCACGATGTGACCGCGCAGGTGGACATCACAGTGACAGCCCTGACGCTGGATGCTGACGGCCGTGTGACCGGTGCAGTGGCGGATGTGGCAGAGCCTGCCCTTACCGTGGGCGCGGATGGTACGGTGTCGGCACCGGAGATGGTCAAAACCAAGGTGGAACTGGGCGACAGCTACGGGATGCGCGGGGCATCCAGTCTGGACAAGGAATGGTACGAGCACAGCGAGGGCTGGTGCGATTACCTGAAGGGCAAGACCCGTACTGAGATCGCAGGCATCCCGGACGATGGTTCGGATGCCGACCTTGCGGCACTGTGCACCATCTCGGTGACAGAGCTGCAGAAGGCTGCGCTGGCGGCGTTTGCGGAAGAGTAAAGCAGAGAAAAGAGGGAAGGCGCAAAGCTTTTCCTCTTTTCTTTGTGCAACCAGACCAAAGAATTGGCGCAGAAAAGCCTTGAAAAAGACGAACTGCACTAACTTTTGCATTTCCTCTTGCCAAATGGCTGCAAACGCGCTATTCTATAGTCACAGTTTAACACTTTAGCATGATAAAATGCTAAACCGAGAGGGAGCACATTTGGGAAACAAAAGAGGGAGGAACCTTTTATGAAACGTCTTGTCTCTGCTTTTCTGGCTGGTGCCATGGCACTGAGCCTTGCCGCCTGCGGTGGTGCCGCATCCACTTCCACCGTGGCATCTTCTGCCTCTGCATCCGGGAGCGCAGCCGCCTCCGAGACCGCAGCCAGCGATCTGGACTACATCAAGGAAAAGGGCAAGATGGTCATTGGCTACACCGTCTATGAGCCGATGAACTACACCGATGCCGACGGCAACTTTACCGGTTTTGATACCGAGCTGGCAACTGCCGTGTGCGAAAAGCTGGGAGTCGAGCCGGAGTTCGTGGAGATCAACTGGGATACCAAGGTGGTGGAGCTGGATGCCAAGAGCATCGACTGCATCTGGAACGGTATGACCCTGACCGATGACATCATGGCCAACACCGCCACCACCAAGGCCTACGCCAAGAACGCACAGGTCGTGGTCGTGAAGGACGGCACCGACTACAGCTCCACTGCGGATCTGGTGGGCAAGACCGTGGTTGCCGAGGCTGGTTCTGCCGGTGAAGCCGCCATTGAGGGCGACGAGAACCTTGCACAGGCCGATTACGTCTCCAAGAGCGTGCAGACCGACTGCCTGATGGAAGTTGCCGCAGGCACTGCTGATGCCGCTGTGCTGGATCTGACTCTGGCCAACGCCATGATCGGTGAGGGCACTGACTATGCAAGCCTGAAGATCGTGGACGAGCTGAACGCTGAAGAGTACGGCGTGGCCTTCCGCAAGGGCAGCGATGCCGCCGCAGCTGCGGATGCCGCCTTTGACGAGCTGAAGGCCGACGGCACCATGCAGGCTCTGGCCGACAAGTACGATCTGGCTCTGGCCGACTGAGTTCTATAAGAATGTAATTACTCCTTCCGTCATCGCTGCGCGATGCCACCTCCCTCGGTGAGGGAGGCTTTTTGTTGCCGATATGCGTGAGGCTCCCTCATTGAGGGAGCTGTCACCGAAGGTGACGGAAGGAGTTCAAAAAACGGATTGATGGGTGTGTTCTTGTGTCTGTGATTCTGAGTCGCCTTTCCGGCGCGTTTCTGCTCAACTGTGAGCTGTTCGCTCTGACCCTGCTGTTTGCGCTGCCGCTGGGTCTGGTGGTGGCTTTCGGCTCCATGAGCCGGTGCAAGCCGCTTTCCGGCGCGGTAAAGACCTTTGTGTGGGTCATCCGCGGCACGCCGCTGATGCTGCAGATCATCGTGATCTACCTTGGCCCCGGCCTGCTGGGCATGAATAACCCTTGGCCCTCCGGCTCCGGCGGACGCATGGTGGCGGCGGTGGTGGCTTTTGCCATCAATTACGCCTGCTACTTCTCCGAGATCTACCGCGGCGGCATCGAAGCCGTTCCCAAGGGCCAGACCGAGGCCGGTCAGGTGCTGGGCATGACCAAGACCCAGATCTTTTTCAAGGTGACGCTGCTGCAGGTGGTCAAGCGCATTCTGGCCCCCATGGGCAATGAGGTGATCACCCTCGTCAAGGATACCTCGCTGGCAAACACCATTGCCAACAAGGAGATCATCATGATGGCCAAGGAGTACAGTGCAAAGGGCTTGATCTGGCCGCTGTTCTCCACTGCCATCTTCTTCCTGGTGTTCGTGGGTGCACTCACCCTGCTGTTTGGCTGGGCCGAAAAGAAATTGGATTATTTCCGCTGATGAAAGGGAGGAAATTGGATCATGGCACTGCTTGAAGCCTCCGGCATCGGCAAAAACTTTGGCGATACCAAAGTACTCAAGGATATCTCACTCACGCTGGAACAGGGCGAAGCGCTGGCAATCATCGGCTCGTCCGGCTCCGGTAAGACCACCCTGCTGCGCTGCCTGAACTTTCTGGAACGGCCGGACACCGGCATCATCAAGGTGAACGGCGAGACCATGTGGGACGCTGCCGACCCCGCCACCCAGCGCGAGAGCGAGATCCGCAAAAAGCGGCTGCACTTTGGTCTGGTATTCCAGAACTTCAACCTCTTCCCGCAGTACACCGCCCTGCAGAACGTAATGCTGGCGGGTGAACTGCTGGCGAAGGAGCGCCCGGACTACAAGGCCAACAAAAAGGCCATCCATGCCGAGCTGGAACAGCAGGCACAGGAACTTCTGGCCCAGATGGGCCTTTCTGCCCGGGCAGGTCACTACCCGCACCAGCTTTCCGGCGGTCAGCAGCAGCGCGTGGCCATTGCCCGCGCACTGGCTCTGCACCCGGACATTCTCTGCTTCGACGAGCCGACCTCGGCCCTCGACCCGGAGCTGACCGGCGAGGTGCTGCGCGTCCTGCGCGACCTTGCCGACCGCAAGACCACCATGATCATCGTCACCCACGAGATGCACTTTGCCCGTGATGTGGCCGACCGCATCATGTTCATGGATGGCGGCGTGGTGGTGGAGGAAGGCCCCGCCAAGCAGCTCATTGAGCACCCACAGGAGGAGCGCACCAAACAGTTCCTTTCGCATTACGGAGAATAAGCAAAATCACCAATTCTTGCGGAAAAAATTTGGAAATGTTGATGCAATGCAAATCTTGTAAATCCTGCGTCACTCCACTATAATATCATTCATGAATGTACACGACGTCCTGTCCCTTTCCGGCAGGGCGTTTTTCACGGCAAAAATCACGACATCAAGCCGGTTCCCAGTGTGGCAGGAGGATTTTATACTATGACAAAGGATATGACCCAAGGCAGTCCGCTCAAGCTGATCCTTGCGTTTGCGGTGCCGCTGATGCTGGGCAGCCTGTTCCAGCAGTTCTACAATCTGGCCGATACCATCATCGTGGGCCGCTTTGTGGGCGTGGAAGCGCTGGCCGCTGTGGGCAGCGTGGGCGGTTTGAACTATCTGGTGCTGGGCTTTGTGAACGGCATCGCCTGCGGTTTTTCCATCCCCATCTCGTGGACTTTCGGCGCAAAGGACTACAAGGAGATGCGCCGCTACACTGCCAACACCGTGTGGCTTTCCATCTTCTTTGCGGTGGTGCTGACCATTGTCACTGTGGCGCTGACCCGCTCGGTGCTGGTGTGGACGAACACCCCGGAAAACATCATCGACCTTGCGGATATCTATATCCGCACCATTTTTGCAGGCATCCCCTTCACTCTGCTTTATAATGTTACCAGCGCGCTGATGCGTGCGCTGGGCGACAGCAAGCGCCCGCTGTATTTCCTGCTGGTGGCAAGCTTTTTGAACATCGGGCTGGATCTGGTGTGCATCATCATGTTCCATATGGGGGCATTCGGTGCGGCATTTGCCACTGTGGTCAGTCAGGCTGTGGCGGGTCTGGGCAGTCTTTTGTACATCCTGCGCCACTACCCGGAGCTGCGCTGGAGCAGGGAAGAGGGCTGTTTCAGCCTGACCCACTGCGCAAAGCTGTGCAGCATGGGCATTCCCATGGGCCTGCAGTGCAGCATTACGGCCATTGGCAGCGTGGTGCTGCAGGGTGCGGTGAACGGTCTGGGCAGCGACATCGTGGCCGCGCAGACCGCCGGCGGCAAGGCGGCGCAGTTCCTGTGCGTGCCGCTGGAGAGTATCGGCACAGCGATGACCACCTATGCCAGCCAGAATATGGGCGCAAAGGACCTGGACCGTGTGGACCGGGGTGTGTACACCGCCCTCGGCATCGGCTGCGTGTACAGTGTGGCTTCCTTCCTCATCCTGCGCGTGACGGATAAGCTGCTCATCGGCCTGTTCCTGGATGCCAGCGAGACCGCCATTATGGCCAATGCCCAGAGCTTCATCTTCTGGAACAGCGTATTCTACATCCCGCTGGCGGTGCTCATTATCTACCGCTACACCATTCAGGGTCTGGGCTTCTCCGGCCTTGCCATGTTTGCCGGTGTGGCCGAGATGATCGCCCGCGCCATGGTGGGCTTCTGGTTCGTGCCGCTGTGGGGCTACTTTGCGGCCTGCATCGCAAGCCCGGTGGCATGGTTCTTTGCCTGCTTTTTCCTCATTCCGGCCTACTTTGTGGTGCGCAAACGCCTGCAGAAGGAAATGGACATCGAGAAGGAACACGATGCCCGCACCGCAAACGCTTAAAGAATGTTCGCAAGCTCTCCTGCAAAGGGGAGCTTTTTTGCTGTTCGGGCTGTAGAGTAGGCCGCGTGCTGGGAGCTTTCTCCGCGAACAGCCCGGAACCCACGGTTCCGCCCCTGTGCTTACGCACGGGGCCCCACTTCCCGGACATTCGCTGAAGAAACTCCCAGCCCTTGGTTTCAGGGAACTTTATCAGGTGCTACTGTGGGAGCGTTATCTGAGAAAGTTACTGATTTTGAACGATATGACGATTAAAAAGCAACTTTGTCAATGTGACAAGGTTGCTTTGTTCTGAGAAAGTTCCAACTTTGCCAAATGTCCGAACTTTGTCAAGTTGACAAACATCGAATTTATGACGTAGATGGGTTGTTAAATTGGAAGTTTGTCGGATATTTCTCCACGGTAGAGCTGCACTGCAGTCTGCCCGGATGATTTACAAATCCCGCCAAAAGCGTTATACTGCTTATGATTGTGTAATTTGGCAGGAGGTGAGCGCATGGCAGAGCAGCAGCTGGAACAGATCGAGGGCACCGTGGAGGACATCATCTACGAGAACACCGACAACGGCTATATGGTGTTCGAGGTGTCCGGCGGCGGTGTGGTCACGGTGGTGTGCGGCATTGTGGGCGAACTGCACGCGGGCGAAAGCGTGGTCTGCCGCGGCCGCTACGAGAACCACGCCACCTATGGCCGCCAGTTCCACGCGCAGGAGTGCGAGACCGACATGCCCAAGGATCTGGAAGCGGTGTACGCCTTCCTTGCCAGCCGGTCACTGCCGTACATCGGGGCCAAGACGGCGGATAAGATCATCGACCTGTTCGGTGCCCAGGCGCTTGAGGTGATCGCCAACGACCCGGCCCGGCTCACGCAGGTGCCCGGCATCTCGGCGGACAAGGCCGACCGCATCCAGCAGGAGTTCAAGCGGATGTTTGGGATGCGGGAGCTGATCGCCTATCTGGCGCAGTTCGAGATCAGCCCGCGCCGCGCGATGGAGGTGTTCCGCACCTTCGGCCCCGGGGCCATGCAGGCCATTGCGGCAAATCCATATCTGCTCTGCGGCGAACCGCTGCAGCTGGATTTCCGCCACGCGGACAGCATTGCCCAGTATTACCACATGGAAGGCGACTGCGCCCAGCGGCTGGAAGCGGCCCTGCTGCGCACCCTGCGCCACAACGCGGGCAACGGCCACACCTGCCTGCCGCGCACCCAGCTGCTGGAAACGGCATCCAATTTTATCCATCAGCCGCCGGAAAAGCTGGCTGCTGCGCTGGACGAGTGCATCCGCACCGAAGAACTGCGGGTGAAGCTGTTTGACGGCACACCGTATATTTATCTGCCCGACCTGCTGGAAGCCGAGGAGGACATTGCTGCCCGGCTTGCCATGCTGACAAAACGGGGCAAGAATACCGCCCACGGGCTGGATAAAAACATTCAAATTCTGGAACTGACGCAGGGCTTTGCCTATGCGCCCCTGCAGAAGGAAGCCATCCGCAAAGCCATGACCGAGAACTGCCTTGTGCTCACCGGCGGCCCCGGCACCGGCAAGACCACCACCGTCAACGCCATTCTGCAGCTGCTGGAAGATCAGGCGGAACGGGTGGCCCTGTGTGCGCCCACCGGCCGCGCGGCTAAACGGCTGAGTGAGCTGACCGGCCGCAAGGCCAGCACCATCCACCGTCTTTTGGAGGTGGACTACACCGGCGGCGTGGTCAGCTTTATCCACAACGACAAGAACCTGCTCAAGTGCGATGTGGTCATTCTGGACGAAATGAGCATGGTGGATGTGAAGCTGTTTCAGGCCCTGATTGCAGCGCTGCGCTACAGCTGCCGCATTATCATGGTAGGTGATGCCGACCAGCTGCCCAGCGTCGGCCCCGGCAATATTCTGGGCGAGATCATCCGCTCCGGGCTGGTGCCCACCGTGTGCCTGAACGAGATCTTCCGGCAGGCAAAGCGCAGCCTGATCGTGGAGAACGCCCACCACATCATCTCAGGTGAACCGCTGCAGAAGGGCGGTAAGACCGACGACTTCTTCTTTTTGGAATCGGATGGCGATGCGGCCCAGCGGTTGGTGTGTGATCTGGTCACCACCCGCCTGCCGCGCAGCTACGGCTTCGATCCGATCCGGGACATTCAGGTGCTGTGCCCCACCAAGCTTGGCCCTACCGGCACACAGGCACTGAATGTGGAACTGCAGAACCTGCTGAACCCGGAACAGACGGGCAAGCCCCAGCTGCAAAGCGCCGCCCGGGTGTTCCGCGTGGGCGATAAGGTGATGCAGGTGCGCAATAATTACGAGATCATCTGGAACCGCATTGGCGGGGAGCAGGGCGTGGGTGCCTACAATGGCGACATCGGCATTGTGGAGAGCATCAACACGCGGGATCGCTCCATGGTGGTGCGCATGGATGACAAGCGGCTGGTCTACCCGGCAGAAAACCTGGGCGAGCTGGAGATCGCCTATGCCATCACGGTACACAAAAGTCAGGGCAGCGAGTTCCCGGCGGTGATCCTGCCGGTGGCGCAGGTGCCGCCGCGGCTGTGCTACCGCAACCTGTTCTACACCGGCGTTACCCGTGCACGGAAGCTGTGCATCGTGGCGGGCCGCAGGGACGTTGTGAACCGCATGATGGGCAACATCCGCCAGAACCTGCGCTACAGCGGCCTTGCCTATCTTTTGCAGGCAGAGCTGCCGCCGGAACAGACGGAAGCAGAATAACTCCTTCCGTCACCTTCGGTGACAGCTCCCTCGGAAAGGGAGCCTCTGGCGAAGAGGAAAAGCTTTCTGCACTGCCAAAGCCTTCCTCCGGGAGACAGACTTCCCCCGGCCGGGACAGATTCTCCCCGCGCCGGGGAGAAATGTCACCACAGGTGACAAAGAGAGGAACAGATGTCACGTAAGTGACAAAAAGGGGAACAGGTGGATGCGAACAAAGTGAGCAGACGGAAGGAGTTCAAAACCGGTATACTTTTTACGGCAACTATGCTATACTGTAAGCTGGTATGATTTCCGGCCTGCATCAATAGGCCGTTGTTTCGATAGAGGAACCAAAGAAAGGAAAAAGAGAACTTATGGCACAGAACGATATCGGTATCGATCTTGGTACCACTACCATTATCATTGCGCAGGAGGGCAAGGGCGTTGTGCTCAACCAGCCCAGCGTTGTGGCAATGGATACCCGCAAGAAGACCGTGCTGGAAGCAGGCGATAAGGCCCTTGCTATGGTGGGCCGCACCCCGAACTATATTTCTGCCATCTTCCCGCTGAAGGACGGTGTGATCAGTGACCATACCATGACCCGTGAGCTGATCTGCCGTTTTGTCAAGCAGGTGTACAGCTCCCACATGGTCAAGCCCCGCGTGGCCGTCTGTGTGCCCGCCGCCATTACCGGCATTGAAAGCGATGCCGTGGTGGAGGCTGTGGTGGCCGCTGGCGCCCGTCAGGTGTACCTGATCGACGAACCCATTGCCGCTGCCCTTGGCTCCGGCATCGACATCACCCAGCCGGAGGGCCGCATGATCATTGATATCGGCGGCGGCACCACCGATATTGCAGTGCTTTCTCTGGGCGGCAAGGTCAAGGCCACCAGCGTGCGCGTGGCCGGCAACCACTACGACGAAGAGATCCTCAAGTTCGTGCGCAACAAGTACAGCGTTGCCATTGGCCAGCGCACCGCCGAAGAGCTGAAAAAGAACGTGGCCTGCTGCCCCCAGAAGACTGATTTCCACGAGACCATGGAGATCAAGGGCCGCAGCCTGCTCACCGGCCTGCCGGTGCGTGTGAATGTTTCCACTGACGACCTGTACGACCCGGTCATGATGCTCAGCGAGCAGATCGGCACCGCGGCCCATCAGGTGCTGGAAAAGACCCCTCCGGAACTGGCAGGCGATATCTTCCGCAATGGTGTCATGCTGACCGGCGGCGGTGCACAGCTGCACGGCCTTACCGAATACCTGAGCGAAGAGCTGAAGGTGGAGGTGACGGTTTCGCCCGATCCCGTCAACTGTGTGGCACTGGGCACTGCCATGAGCCTTGGCCTGAACGACAAGCTGGAAACCGGCTTTTTGGATGCAACGCCCCGCATTGGCCGCAGATGACCAAAGCTGCACCATTTATCCATGAATCTGAACAAAAGCGCCAAAAAGAAAAAATATCTATTTTTGTTGAAATAAATTGGAAAATAAGGTATAATGTACCCAAATTGATTTTCTGCTGACGATCTTGTATCGGACGCAGTATACAAGAAACAGGAGGAAAACCATGGATTTAGGTTTTGACGTGGTCGTTACCATTACCGGCATCGTACTGGTGTTCTTGATCCTTATCCTGCTGATGGCGATTATCACGCTGGAAGGCAAGATCTTCGATTCGATGAACGCAAAGAAGAAGGCTGCCAAGGAAGCCGCCAAGGCTCCCGCTGTACAGCCCGCTGCACCCGTGCAGCAGGCCGCAGCTGCTCCCGCTCCTCAGGTGGAAGAGGGCATTCCCGGTGATGTGATCGCCGCCATTATGGCAGCAATCCATGCAATGGGCAACGGCAAGTACACCCTCAAGGCTGTGCGCCGCAGCAAGAACGGCTGGGGCAATGCGGGTGTAAACGACACCACCGCACCGTTTTAACAGAGGAGGAAGAGCATGACACAGTTTATTGATACTCTGGTCGGTATTTTCCAAAGCTCCGGCTTTGCGAAGTTTGGCGAGCCGGGCGGCTACCTGTACGCAGTTATGATCTGCGTGGGCTGCTTTTTGCTGTACCTGGCCATCGTCAAAGAGTTTGAGCCGCTGATCCTGCTGCCCATGGCATTCGGCATGATCCTGGCAAACCTGCCCGGCAGCGGCGTTATCCACATGCAATATTTCGTCGGTGACGGTCTGGAACACCCCATGTGGGTGGAGATCCTGAACAACGGTGGTCTGGCCGATATGCTCTACATGGGCGTTAAGCTGGGCATCTACCCGCCGCTGATCTTCCTGGGCATCGGCACCATGACCGACTTCGCACCCCTGATCTCCAACCCCAAGAGCCTGCTGCTGGGCGCTGCCGCTCAGTTCGGCATTTTCGGTACTTACATGGGCGCTCGTCTGCTGACCGCTACCGGTCTGGTGGACTTCACCCAGAAGCAGTCTGCTGCTATCTCCATCATCGGCGGTGCAGACGGTCCTACCGCTATCTTCGTTACCTCCCGTCTGGCTCCTGAGCTGCTTGGCTCCATCGCTGTGGCGGCCTACAGTTACATGGCGCTGGTGCCTGTTATCCAGCCGCCCATCATGAAGGCACTGACCACCAAGAAGGAACGTACCGTCGTGATGAAGCAGCTGCGCACCGTCTCCAAGACCGAGAGGGTCATCTTCCCCATCATGGTCACCATCATCGTTTCCCTGATCGTTCCGGATGCCGCCGTTCTGGTGGGTATGCTGATGCTGGGCAACCTGATGAAGGAGTGCGGCGTGGTGGATCGCATCCAGAAGACTGCCGGCAATGAGCTGATGAACATTATCACCATCTTCCTGGCACTGTCCGTTGGCTGCACCACCTCTGCAAACACCTTCCTGAACACCCGCACCCTGTTCATCATCGTGCTGGGCCTGATCGCATTCTCCTTCGGCACTGCTGCCGGTGTGCTGTTCGGCAAACTGATGTATGTGCTGACCGGCGGTCAGGTGAACCCGCTGATCGGTTCCGCAGGCGTTTCCGCTGTGCCTATGGCCGCTCGCGTTTCCCAGAAGGTTGGCCAGAGCGAAAATCCCTCCAACTTCCTGCTGATGCACGCAATGGGTCCCAACGTGGCCGGTGTTATCGGCTCTGCCGTTGCTGCTGGTATCCTGATCAACATTTTCAGCTAAGCGCTTTCTGAAAAGCATTTTTCCGCCCGTCGGTTCGCAAGAGCTGCCGGGCGGTTTTTGTTTTACGATTTGAAATGCCCGCCGCGTTTGCTTTGGGCATAAAATAAGGAAATTATATTATTTATTTCGTGTTTGTCGCAGCCTGCGGGCTGCTCCAAACACATTTTCACAAAAAGGCCGTAACGAAAAACGGCTGCTGTTTTATCAGATGCAATTTTTCTCTACGACCTCTTTCGTGAAAAAGTAACTCCGAAAAGCCCGCAGGCTTTTCGGAGTTACAAATTATAAGAATATTTTTTCCGCTGAAAATAGCCAGAGCGAACGCGGCGGCTATTCTCAATCGTTTTGAAATGTGGTATACTGTATTTTGATAGTATAAACATAAAAGGAACAGGGGAAACCATGGCAACAGATCTCACACAGGAATTCTGCGCTCTGCGCGATACCTATATCGAAAAACAGTTTGGCCGCCTGAACGATATGCAGCGGCAGGCAGTGTTCACCACCGATGGCCCGCTGCTCATCCTTGCTGGTGCAGGCAGCGGCAAGACCACCGTGCTGGTAAACCGCATTGCAAACCTCATCCGGTTCGGCTCGGCCCACGGCTCCAAACAGACACCGCGCCCGGCCACGGAGGACGATATCAAGGCTCTGCGCAACGCCATCATGACCGGCACTGCCGCCCCCAGCTGGCTGGACGGGATGCTGCGCCAGAACGCTGTGCGCAGCTGGAACGTGATGGCCATTACCTTTACCAACAAGGCAGCAGGGGAGCTGAAGGAACGTCTGCGCCGGATGCTGGGCGGCGAGGAGGGCGACGAAGTGTTCGCTTCCACCTTCCACTCGGCCTGTGTACGCATCCTGCGCCGCTGGGCGGAGGAGATCGGCTACCCGCGCAGCTTTACTATCTACGATACCGATGATTCCCAGCGCGTGATGAAGGCTGTCTACAAAGACCTGAATGTGGACGATAAGTTCCTGCCCATCAAGGCTGCGATCAACCAGATGAGCCGATGGAAGGATCAGCTTGTCAGCCCGGAACAGGCCCTTGCCAGCCCCGCAAAAGATACCAAAGGCGCGCTGACGGCCCGCATCTACGCGGCCTACGAAAAGCGCCTGAAGGAAGCCGGAGCATTCGACTTTGACGACCTGATCTACCAGACCGTGCAGCTGCTGGCCGAGCATAAGGATGTGCGGGATTTTTACCAGAACAAATACCGCTATCTGCTGGTGGACGAGTATCAGGACACCAGTGTGGCCCAGTTCCGTCTGGTGAGCCTCCTCACCGGCCCGGAAAAGAACATCTGCGTGGTGGGCGATGATGACCAGAGCATCTACCGCTTCCGCGGCGCTACCATTGAGAACATCCTTAATTTCGAGCGCATTTATCCGGGCACTAAGACCATCCGTCTGGAACAAAACTACCGCTCTACGTCCAATATCCTGAACGCTGCGAACTGTGTCATTCAGCACAACACCGAGCGCAAGGGCAAGACCCTGTGGACCAGCAATGGCGAGGGCGATAAGGTGCAGGTGTACACCGCCGAGAACGAGCAGGACGAGGCCAGCCACATCGCGGATGTGATCGGCCAGCACCTGAAAGAGGGCGGACATCTGGCCGACCACGCCATCCTCTACCGCATGAACGCCCAATCGGCCCCCATCGAAAGCTACTTTACCCGTGCAGGCATCCCCCACAAGATCGTGGGCGGCCAGCGCTTCAACGACCGCAAAGAGGTCAAGGATATCCATTCCTACATGTCCATCGTGGCGAACCCCCGCGATGATGTGCGCCTGCGCCGCATCATCAACGAGCCTGCCCGCAAGATCGGTGCCACCACCGTGGAGGTCATTGCCGATCTGGCCGCGCAGGAGGGCGTGAGCATGCTGGACATCATCGGCCATGCCGACCAATACGCAAAGCTCAGCCGCGCCGTAATGCCGCTGCTCAAGTTCTGGCAGATCTATCAGCGCCTGCAGGATTCTTTGGAGATCCGCACGCTGGACGAGTTTGCAGCCGATGTGATCGAGCTGACCGGCTATAAGGCCATGCTGGAAGCCGATGCAGCCAAGGGCCACGAGGATGCGGCTGACCGCCTGCAGAACCTTGGTCAGCTGGTGAATAACGTCAAGAACTACTGCGACCAGCACGGTGAGGAAGCTACGCTGGAAGGCTATCTGGAAGATATCGCCCTCATCAGCGATATCGACAGCTATAACGAGAGCGCCGATCAGGTGGTGCTCATGACCATCCACTCCGCCAAGGGTCTGGAATTTCCGTATGTGTTCCTGATTGGCATGGAGGAGGGCGTGTTCCCCAGCGAGATGAGCAAGTATTCCGAAGCTGATCTGGAAGAGGAGCGCCGCCTTGCCTACGTGGGCATCACCCGCGCCAAGAAGGAGCTGTATATCTCCAACAGCGTTTCCCGGATGCTGTATGGCCGCACCCAGCGCAACGAGCCGAGCCGCTTTTTGCGGGAGATCGAGCCGGAGTATATCGAGGAGACCCGCAGCCCGGTACTGGAACAGCGCTCCCGCTTTGGCGGCTGGGGCGACAGCTATCGTGATACGGTGCCCGGTGGTGCGTCCGGTTACTCCGGGCCGTCCGGATGGGGCCGCAGCGCCAGTGGGTACGGTTCGGGCGGTTACGGAAGCGGCTATAGCAATCGCAGCGGCTACCTGAACCGCGAATACAACGCGGACGAGGGCCGCGGCTTTGGCTCGGCCTATGCAAACCGGGGCCAGAGCCAGAGCGGATATAGTTCCGGCTATGGCCGCAGCGGCGCAGGTACGGAATATGGTTCTGATTACAGTTCTGCATATTCTGACGGAACAACGCGAAAAAAATCTGCAAAGCAAATCTCCTTTACAGGCGCACCGGCAGCAAAAACCGCTGCAAAAGGCGCAAAACACTATGAGCCGGGCGATCTTGTGGAGCACAAGGTGTTCGGACGCGGTCAGGTAGTGGCTGTGAAGCCTGCCGCCGGAGATCAGATCGTGGAGATCAACTTTGAAAAGGTGGGCATCAAAAAGACCATGGCCAATTTTGCGCCCCTGACCAAAATCACTGCGGAGGAATAACACACTTATGATGACTGTTCGTTTGATTGCACATACCCCGGAACCGGAAAAGGTGGTGGCTGCAGCGGCAAAGCTCTGCTATTCCGATGCGCACATCACCGACCTGCTGGACGGCCTGACCGAGGAAAAGACCGCGAAGTTCCTGACCATGCTCAGCGATCTGGGCCATGCCAGCCCCATTGAACATGCCAGCTTCACCTTTGGCATCGAGGGGGTCAGCCGCACTTTGCTGGCGCAGATCACCCGCCACCGCATTGCATCCTTCAGTGTGCAGAGCCAGCGCTATGTGCGGCTGGACGATTTCCGCTATGTGGTACCGCCCGAGATCGAAGCCATCCCGGAAGCAAAGGAAGCTTTCCTTGCCAGCATGGAAGAGGACGCAAAGCGCTACCTCGACCTTGCCCACAAGCTGGAAGAAGGCCACACCGCCCGCCTGATGGCTGAGGGAATGCCGGAAAAGCAGGCCCGCGCCAAGGCCAGCAAGCAGGCCAACGAGGATGCCCGCTTTGTACTGCCCAACGCCTGCGAGACCAAGATGGTGGTCACCATGAATGCCCGCAGCCTGCAGAACTTTTTCCACCTGCGCTGCTGCAGCCGCGCCCAGTGGGAGATCCGGGAGCTGGCCGAAAAAATGTTTGAGCTGGTGTATCCGGTGGCACCGCATATCTTTGCAAAGTCCGGCCCGGCCTGTGTGAGCGGCCCCTGCCCGGAGGGAAAAATGTGCTGCGGCAAAACCGCTGAGGTGCGCGCAAAATATGCATCCATCAAGGAGGCTGCAGGCGTATGAGCAAGGGAAAACTGATCGTACTGGAAGGGCTGGACGGCAGCGGCAAGGCCACGCAGGCAAAGCTGCTGGCAGCACATTTAAAGGAGCAGGGCTTTTCTGTGCGGGAGATCACCTTCCCGAACTATGAGAGCGACTCCAGCGCCCTTGTAAAAATGTATCTGTCAGGGCAGTTCGGCCAGCACCCGGACGATGTAAACGCCTATGCGGCCTCCAGCTTTTACGCGGTGGACCGCTACGCCAGCTACAAAAAAGACTGGGGCAGTTTTTACGAGAATGGCGGCATCGTCATTGCCGACCGCTATACCACCTCCAACGCGGTGCACCAGTGCTCCAAGCTGCCGCCGGAGCAGTGGGAGAGTTTTCTCGGCTGGCTGTTTGATTTTGAGTTCCATCTGCTGGGCCTGCCTGCGCCGGATGAGGTGATCTACTTACAGGTAGACCCCGCCGTGAGCCAGAAGCTTATGACCCAGCGTTACCACGGCGACGAGAGCAGGAAGGATGTGCACGAGAAGGATACCGAGTATCTTGCCCGCAGCCGCTGCGCCGCCGAGTATTGTGCCGCGCACCTTGGCTGGGCCGTCGTGCATTGCACCAGCGGGGACAACATGCGCAGCATCGAAGACATTCAGGCCGAAGTGCAGGAGATCGTGTTGAAGCAGCTGACATAATTTTCGATAAGAGGGGGCATCCTGACAGATGTATCGTTTGATGCAGCCGGGAGATAAACCGGCAGTGCTGGCTTTATGGCAGAGCCAGCGCAATGAATCAGAAGAATTTGCCAAAAAGGCCATTGAGCAGTTTGCAGGCGAGCAGAACGTCTATGTGGCCGAGGAAAATGACGAGATCGCTGCGGTGGTGCTGGCTGTGCCGGTCACGCTGCAGGGCCGCAGCGGCACCTACCTGTACGGTCTGTGCGGCGAGGGCAGCCTGATCCTGGCGGGCCTTGTGGACTATCTGTGTGCCCAGCAGAAGCTGCGCGGCGCAGGGTTTACGGTGGCAGTGCCCACCAGCCCGGAGCAGGCCGCACTGCTGCAGGATAAGGGCTTTGCATGGGCCTTCGCCCTGCGCTGCCTGCCGCGCGAGGTGGAGCGCAACCTGTGGAGTCAGGCGGAGTTTGATTCCGTCACCGCCAAAAAGCTGTGTGAGCTGCGGGAGCGCTTCTGGCCCGATACCGTGCAGCTGACCCCGGAGCGCATGGCCGTGGTGCTGGGAGATCTGTACTCCTCCGGTGCCACCATCGTTTCCAGCGCCCACGGCTATGGTATTTATTTCCGCAAGGAGGATACGCTTTACTTTGTGGAGCTGCAGGCCGACAATGACCGCGCCGCCGAAGTACTGATGGAAGCCGCCCGCGAAAAGGAAGTCATCGTGGAAAAGGCGGTCATTACCGTGGGCGCATCCCAGCCGCTGTTCCTCGGCGAGGGCACCCGGCAGGACTACGGCATGATCCGCTTTGATGCCGAACCCTTTGATGTAGCCGAAAGCTACATGCGCCTGATGCTGGAAAACTAAGATAAAAGGAAGGTGCTTATGGCACACGAAAAAAACACCCGCAAAAAAGGCGGTGTAGGGAAGATCCTGCTGGTGCTGGTGGTACTGCTGGCGCTGGCCGTTGGCGGGGCGCTGCTGTTTGCGCACAACGAGATCAGCGGCAATGGCAGACCCGGCACGGAGGTAACGGTGAGCATCCCGCAGGGCAGCGGCGTTTCCGTCATTGCGCAAAAGCTCAAGGATGCGGGTGTGATCCGCTCAGCCTATCTGTTCCGCTGGTATGTGGGGCAAAAGGGTGCGGCATCAAAGCTGCAGTATGGCGATTTTACCCTGCAGAAGAGCGCCTGTTCTTACGATGCCATTATTGCGGTCCTGTCCACCTACGCCAAGGCCGAAACGGTGCGCGTGACCATCCCAGAGGGAACCACGGCCATTGCCATTGCCCAGAAGATGGAAGCCGCCGGGCTGTGCAGCGCCGAGGATTTCCTGAAGGAAGCTAACGAGGGCGATTTCAGCGAATACACCTTCTGGCAGTACGTGCCGGACGATGCCGACGCGCCGGACCGCTTTATGAAGTGCGAGGGCTATCTCTTCCCGGAAACCTACGAATTCTTAAAGGACGACACCGTGCACAACTATGTAGCCACCTTCTATGCCCAGTTCGATGCACAGATCACCGATGAGATGTATGCAGAACTTAAAAAGCAGGATATGACCCTGCCCCAGCTGATCACACTGGCATCCTTTGTGCAGGAGGAAGCGGGCAACAGTCAGGACTCGAACGTGGCACAGGTGTTCCGCAACCGTCTGGCTGCGGATTCGCCCTACCCGCGCCTGCAGAGCAACACCTCCAGCTATATCCAGAGCGACAGTGACAACAATTACCTCTGGAACTGGGTGGCACCCTACTATGGCGGCTGGGATAATATCCCGGAAAATATCGTGGCTGCGTATGATACCTACAGCTGCAAGGGCCTGCCTGCCGGGCCGATCTCGAACCCCGGCATTGCGGCCATCAAGGCAGCGCTGGCCCCTCAGCCCAATGAGGAGGCCAAGGATGCCTATTTCTTTGTGACCGACCTCAAGGGCAGCTATTATTATGCCCGCACCCTGAGCGAACACAGCGCAAACTGCCAGAAGGCAGCACAAGTGAACAAAACTGTGAATACGGAAAAATGAGAGGAATTTGAACTATGCTGCAAATCCCGGAACTGCTGGCCCCGGCAGGCGATCTGGAACGCCTGCGCTATGCCATCAACTACGGTGCCGATGCCGTTTACTGCGGCCTGCCTGAATTTGGAATGCGGTCTGCTCCGGCCAACTTTACGCCGGAACAGCTGGCCGAGGGTGTCATCTACGCTCACGCCCGTGGCCGCAAGGTCTACCTGACCATGAACACCCTGCCCACCAACGAGGAAGCCGACCGCCTGCCCGAGGCCATCAAGGAAGCAGCCAAGGCCGGTGTGGATGCCTTTATCGTGGCAGACCTTGGTGTGCTGGATGCCTGCAAGACCTTTGCACCGGACATCGATGTGCACATGTCCACCCAGACAGGCATCACCAACTGGGCTGCGGCTCGCGCCGCCTACAACATGGGCGCAAAGCGCGTGGTGCTGGCCCGTGAGATGTCCCTGCAGGATATTGCGATCCTGCGCGATAAAACACCGCCGGAGCTGGAGATTGAAGCCTTTGTGCACGGTGCTATGTGCATGAGCGTTTCGGGCCGATGCCTGCTTTCCAACTACATGGCGGGCCGCGACGCGAACCGCGGCCAGTGCGCCCAGCCCTGCCGCTGGAAATACTATCTCAGCGAGGAGACCCGTCCGGGCCAGCTGTACGAGATCGGCGAGAACGAGAACGGCAGCTACATCCTCAACGCCAATGATATGTGCACCGCGCCTTTCCTTGATCTGATCTGCAAGGCAGGTGTGGACAGCCTGAAGATCGAGGGCCGTGCCAAGACCTTCTACTATGTGGCAAGCGTTACCGCCGCCTACCGCAGGGCGCTGGACGCTTATCTGGCCGACCCGCTCAACGACAACTTTGAGCTGCCTGCTGAAGTGTACGAGGAGCTTACCCGTACCAGCCACCGCCATTACTCGCCGGGCTTCTACTTTGGCCGCGAGCAGGCCAGACAGGCCACCGACAGCGCTACTTACATCCGCGAGTGGGAGTTTGTGGGCACGGTGGACGGCTGGGAGAACGGCGTTGCCTCCTGCCAGCAGCGCGGCAAGTGGAGCCTGGGCGACACTCTGGAAGCCCTCTGCCCGGATGGCCGCAGCATTCCGCTGAACCCTGAGTGGATCGAAAACGAAGCCGGTGAACGGGTGGAGAGCACCCCGCATGCCATGGAAAAATACACCATTCCCACGCCGGAGCTGCCGCCCATGAGCCTGCTGCGGCGCAAAACGGTATAAGGAGACCACAATGGAAGCAACACGCCTGTGTCCATACTGCCTGCAGCCGCTGCCCGGAGCAGCACAAAGCTGCCCGCACTGCGGCAAAAGCTTTGCCGGGCGCAACCCCGGCGGCACCCTGCCGGTGGGCACCGTGCTGGCCGGGCGCTACACCGTAGGGGAAATGCTGAGCATCGACGGCGAGGGCATCCTCTACCGCGGCGCAGAGAATCTGGGCCGTTTCCGGGTGACCATCAAGGAATATCTGCCCATTACCCTCACGGCGGAGCGCACGGCAGAAAGCACCCTGCGGCCCAAGACCGGCAGTGAGGTGCTGTTCAAGACCACCCGCATGGATTTTGCGGACCTGTACCGCTCCATCCAGCGCATCACTCCGGCCAATGGTCTGGAAGCCGTGCTGGATGTGGTGGAAGCCAATAACAGCGTTTACGCCATTCTGGAAAATCTGGGCGGCACCCCGCTGGATCAGTGGCTGGAAAACCACCCCGGCACCATCCGCCCGGACGATGCCTGCACCATGCTGCAGCCGGTGTTTGAAGGCGTAGCCGCCATGCACAAGATCGGTCTGGTGCACCGCGGTATCTGCCCGGAGAACATCCGCGTGATGGAAAACGACCGCTGCCGTCTGGCAGGCTATGCCACGGTGGGCCTGCGCACGGCGGGCAGCGGCCTGCACGAACAGCTGTACGAAGGCTATTCCGCCCCGGAGCAGTATTCCACCGCAGAGTTCGAGGGCCGCTATACCGATGAATACAGCCTTGCGGCCGTGTTCTACCGCATGGTGTGCGGGCAGGCCCCGGTGCCTGCAGCGCAGCGCATTGTGGCAGACTCCAACCCACGCGCAAAATCGGTGAACGGCAGCCTGCCGCTGTACGTCTCGCAAGTGCTGCAGCTGGGCCTGCGCCTGCGGCCCATGGAGCGCATCCAGACCGTGCCGCAGCTGTATCAGGCCCTTTCTTCCAAGGAATACACCGCCGAGCTGACCCGCACCATGAAGCCGGAGACTCCGGTGCGCACAGCCCAGCCGGAGCCGGAACGCAAGGAGCATCTGCTCAGCTTAAAAGCGCTGCTGGCGGGCATTGTGATCCTGCTGTCCATCCTCATTCTGCTCACGCTGTGGAGCGTGCTGAGCCAGCACATCCACCGGCCTGCCGCGTCGGCTGCGGAGTCGGAACCGGCCAGCAGCGAGGTGATGGTGCCGCAGAACCTTGTGCCGAACTTTATTGGCATGGACTACACGCAGGTGCAGAACAACCGGGAATATACCAGCATGTATCTGTTCTACGTCACCGAGGAATACAGCGATACCGCCCCGGCGGGCCAGATCATCCAGCAGGAGCCGAGCGCGGACACTGTGCTCAAGGCAGGGGAGACCATACAGCTGGTGGTGAGCAAAGGCCCGCAGATGGCCGAGATGCCCAATATCATCGGCTTTACGCAGGATAGCGCGGTAAAGGAACTGGAAGCCCGGGGCCTTGTGGCCAGCTGCTTTATGGTGGTGAACGATGGCTCCTATGCATCCGGCTGCGTGGTGCGAACCAGCGAGGAGCCGGGCACCAAGGTGGAAGTGGGCACGGTGATCACCGTGTATATTGCGGCAGACCCCAGTGTGCAGATCACGGTAACACCGGAAGAACCCGCCGCTACCGAACCCACCACGACAGAGCCGGCCCCTCCGGAAACAACAGATCCTACCCCCACGGAACCGGAATACAATACAGACTAAAAAACAAAAGCAGAAGCGGGAGCCTTGCAAAGGCCCCCGCTTCTGCTTGTTTAGGATAGGAAAGAGAATGGCTTAGTTAGAGGTTGGTGTAGCCCATCAGGTAGCGGTCTACCTCGGCGGCGCAGTCGCGGCCTTCGCGCAGGCCCCACACCACAAGGCTCTGGCCGCGGCGCATATCGCCGCAAACGAACACCTTTTCCACGTTGGTCTTGAAGCTGTGGTCTGCCACATTGCCGCGGGCGGTCAGCTCCACACCAAATGCATCGGCCACGTAGCTTTCGCAGCCGGTAAAGCCTGCGGCGATGAACGCCAGCTGGCAGTTGTAGGTAAATTCTTCACCGGTGGGCACCATGCTGGTACGGCCGGTCTCGGGGTTCCGCTCCGGCTTTAGGTAGGAGATGATAGCACCGGTCAGATTGCCTGCATCATCCTTCAAAAATTCCTTCACGGTGGTCTGGTACACGCGCGGGTCCTTGCCAAACTTTGCAAGACACTCGGTCTGACCGTAGTCCACCTTCAGCACACGGGGCCACTCCGGCCACGGGTTGGAGGCTGCACGCTCCTTGGGCGACTGCGGCATCATTTCCAGTGCCACCAGATCGGTGCAGCCCTGCCGCAGGGCCGTGCCCTGACAGTCGTTGCCGGTATCACCGCCGCCGATCACCAGAACATTCTTGCCCTTGGCATCGATGGCCTTGCCGTCCGCGAACTGGCTGTCCAGCAGACTTCTGGTCACGCTGGTCAGGTAGTCCACGGCAAAGTGCACGCCGTTTGCATCGCGGCCGGGCACATTCAGGTCGCGGGCCTTCTTGGCACCGCAGCACAGCACCACGGCATCGTAGCCGTTCAGCAGCTCTTCGGCGGCAACAGCCCCGCCCACATCCATGTTGGTGCGGAACTCCACGCCCTCGGCCTGCATGATCTTGATGCGGCGCTCGATGACGGATTTGTCCAGCTTCATGTTGGGGATGCCGTACATCAGCAGGCCGCCCACGCGGTCTGCACGCTCGAACACAGTCACGGCGTGGCCGCGCTTGTTCAGGTATTCAGCCACCGAAAGGCCGGAGGGGCCGCTGCCCACCACGGCTACGCTCTTGCCGGTGCGGGAGGGCGGCGGTGCGGCGTGCAGCCAGCCCTTGGCGTAAGCCGTCTCAATAATGGCGTGCTCGTTCTCGCGCACGGTCACGCTGCTGCCGGTCACATCGCCGCAGGTGCAGGCCGCTTCACACAGGGCAGGGCACACCCGGCTGGTGAACTCCGGAAAACGGTTGGTGGCCATCAGCCGGTGCATGGCCAGCTCCCACTTGCCATGATAAACAAGGTCGTTCCACTCCGGGATGAGGTTATTCAGCGGGCAGCCGGAGGCCATGCCGCCGATCATCATGCCGGCCTGACAGAAGGGAACACCGCAGTCCATGCAGCGTGCTGCCTGCGTCTGCTGCTCCTCGCGGGAGAGCCAGACGTGAAATTCGTTAAAGTTTTCAATGCGTTCCAGCGGCGGAACATCCGTGCTGGTTTTGCGCGTATAGTCGATAAATCCAGTTGTCTTACCCATAACGCTGCCCTCCTTACTTCTTCTTCTGCACCGTGTAGAATGCTTCGATCTGTGCCTGCTCGCCGTCCAGACCGCGCTCCTCAACGGATGCGATCACACGCAGCATACGGTCATAATCGTAGGGCAGAACTTTCTTGAACTTGGGCAGGAATTCGCTGAAGTTGTCAAGAATCTCTTTGCCGCGGGGAGAGCCGGTGGCCTCCACATGTTCGCGGATCAGCTCTTTCAGGGTGGCAACATCGTACTTGTGCTCCACAGGCTCCAGGCTGACGGTCTCCTTGTTCACGCGCTGGTAGAAGTCCCAGTTCTCGTCCAGCACGTAGGCGATGCCGCCGGTCATACCGGCTGCAAAGTTCTTGCCGGTCTGGCCCAGAACCACCACCGTGCCGCCGGTCATGTACTCGCAGCCGTGGTCGCCAACGCCCTCCACAACGGCGGTGGCACCGCTGTTGCGCACGGCGAAGCGCTCACCGGCCACGCCGGAAATGAACGCCTTGCCGCTGGTAGCACCGTACAGGGCCACGTTGCCGGTGATAATGTTCTCCTCGGGCTTGAACGTGATGCCCTTGGGCGGGCGCACGACGATCTTGCCGCCGGACAGGCCCTTGCCCATGTAGTCGTTGCAGTCGCCCACAAGGTCCAGCGTCAGGCCGCCCGGGATGAAGGCACCAAAGCTCTGGCCGCCTGCACCCACACAGTGGGCGGTGTAAACATCATCCGGCAGGCTGTTGCCGTATTTGCGGGTGATCTCGCTGCCAAAGATGGCACCAAAGGCGCGGTCGGTGTTGGAGACATCCAGCGTCACGCTCTGGGCATTCTTGCTGCTGAGCTTGAACTTCTTCATCAGCACCTTCATATCGAGGGTGTTTTCCAGATGGAAGTCGTAGGTGTCCTCCTTCACGAAGTGAACATTGCTGTTCTCGATGGCAGGGTTGTGCAGGATGCAGTCGAGATCCATCTTGGAAGCGCGGCTGCCGGGTGCGGCAGGCTTGACCTTGAGCAGGTCGGTGCGGCCCACCAGTTCATCGATGGTGCGCACGCCCAGCTTTGCCATGTACTCGCGCAGCTCCTCGGCCACAAAAGTGAGGTAGTTGATGATGTATTCCGGCTTGCCCTTGAAGTTCTTGCGCAGCTCCGGGTTCTGGGTGCAGATGCCCATGGGGCAGGTATCCAGATTACACACACGCATCATCACGCAGCCCTCGGCCATCAGCAGGGTAGTGCCGAAGCCGAACTCCTCTGCGCCCAGCATACAGCTGATGGCAACATCGCGGCCGGAGAGTAGCTTGGAGTCGCTCTCGATGCGCACGCGGGTGCGCAGGCCGTTCAGGATCAGGGTCTGATGGGTCTCGGCGATGCCCAGCTCCCACGGCAGGCCAGCGTGCTTGATGGAAGTACGCGGTGCTGCACCGGTGCCGCCGTCGTAGCCGGACACCAGAATGACCTGTGCGCCGCCCTTGGCAACACCGGCCGCAATGGTGCCAACGCCGGCCTCACTGACCAGCTTGACATTGATGTTGGCGCTGCGGTTGGCGTTCTTCAGGTCGTAGATCAGCTCTGCAAGGTCCTCGATGGAGTAGATATCGTGGTGCGGCGGGGGAGAGATCAGGCCCACACCGGTGGTGCTGTGGCGGGTCTTTGCAATCCACGGATATACTTTGGCACCGGGCAGGTTGCCGCCCTCACCGGGCTTTGCACCCTGTGCCAGCTTGATCTGGATCTCTTCCGCAGAAACGAGGTATTTGCTCGTCACACCAAAGCGTGCGGAAGCCACCTGCTTGATCTTGGAATTGCTCTCGCTGTGGTAGCGCTCTTCGGGTTCGCCGCCCTCGCCGGTGTTGCTGCGGCCGCCCAGACGGTTCAGGGCAATGGCAATGGTCTCATGGGCTTCACTGCTCAGGGCACCGTAGCTCATGGCTGCGCCCTTGAACCGCTTGACGATGGAGCTTACCGGCTCCACCTCTTCCAGCGGGATGCCGCCGTCAGGAGCATAGTTGAAGTCCAGCAGGCTGCGCAGATGCACGCCGTCAGCACCCATATTGTCCACGGTGCTGGTGAACTGCTTGAAAGCCGAGTAGTCGTTCGTCCAGCAGGCTTTCTGGAACAGGTGGATGGTCTGGGGGTTGAACAGGTGTTCTTCCTTGCCGCTGCGGAACTTGTGTGCGCCGCTGTCGGCCAGCTCCATGTTGATGTCCAGACCCAGCGGGTCGAAGGCTGCGTTGTGCTGGGCTTCCACATCGGCCTGAATGTCCGAAAGGGTAATGCCGCCCACACGGCTCACCGTGCCGGTGAAGTATTTGTCGATGACATCCTTGGAGATGCCCACAGCCTCAAAGATCTGGCTGCTCTGGTAGCTCTGGATGGTGGAAATGCCCATCTTGGAGGCAATCTTCACAATGCCGCTGAGGATGGCGTTGTCGTAGTCCTCCACGGCTGCATAGTAATCTTTGTCCAGCAGGCCTTCGTCGATGAGCTGGCCGATGGTCTCATGTGCCAGATAGGGATTGATGGCGCAGGCACCGTAGCCCAGCAGAGCGGCAAAGTGGTGCACCTCGCGCGGCTCTGCACTTTCCAGGATCAGGGCCAGTGCGGTGCTCTTCTTGGTGCGGATCAGGTACTGCGAAACCGCGGAAACTGCCAGCAGGCTGGGAATGGTCACGTGGTATTCATCCACATCGCGGTCAGAAAGGATGATGATGTTTGCACCATCCTTGTAGGCGCGGTCAACCTCCAGAAATACACGGTCGATGGCCTTTTCCAGACTGGTATTCTTATAGTAGTTGATGGACACCGTGGCTACCTTGAAGCCGGGCACGTTCATGTATTTGATCTTGAGCAGGTCGGTGCTGGTCAGGATGGGGTTGTGCACCTTGAGCACCTTGCAGTTCTCGGGCTTGTCCTCCAGCAGGTTGCCGTGTGCGCCAATATACACGCTGGTGGAAGTGACCACCTTTTCGCGGATGGCATCGATGGGCGGGTTGGTGACCTGCGCAAAGCGCTGCTTGAAGTAATTGAACAGCGGCGGATGCTGGTTGCTCAGCACAGCAAGCGGGGTGTCGGTGCCCATAGCGCCGGAAGGCTCTGCGCCTGCCCGTGCCATGGAGAGGATCATGGTGTTCACATCCTCATACTTGTAGCCGAACACCTTCTGCAGGCGGGTGAGCTGATCGCCGGTGTAGCTTTCCACCTTCACGTTGGGAATTTTCAGTCTGGCCAGCTCCACAAGGTTGCGGTCGATCCACTCGCCGTAAGGCTCACGGCTGGCGTAGAACTCCTTGAGCTTTTCGTCGTCCACCACTTCGCCCTTCACGGTGTCCACCAGCAGCATTTTGCCGGGGCGCAGACGATCCTTGACCAAAATATTATCCGGCTCACATTCCAACACACCCACCTCGGAGGACAGGATCATGCGGCCGTCCTTGGTGATGTAATAGCGGCTGGGGCGCAGACCGTTGCGGTCCAGCACAGCGCCCATCACGTCGCCGTCCGAGAAGAGGATGGCAGCGGGGCCATCCCAAGGCTCCAGCATGGTGGCATAATACTGGTAGAAATCGCGCTTTTTCTGGCTGATGTTCTTGTTGTTCTCCCACGGCTCGGGAATGGTGATCATCACGGCCAGCGGCAGATCCATGCCGTTCATCACCATGAATTCCAGCGCGTTATCCAGCATGGCGGAATCGGAGCCGGAAGTGTTGATGATGGGCAGGATCTTGTTCATGTCGTCCTGCATGATGGAGCTGGAGATGCTCTCTTCACGGGCCAGCATGGCATCCGTGTTGCCCTTGATGGTGTTGATCTCGCCGTTGTGCAGGATGAAGCGGTTGGGGTGTGCGCGCATCCAGCTGGGGTTGGTGTTGGTGGAGAAGCGGCTGTGCACCATGCCGATAGCGGATTCATAATCCTCGTCCTGCAGGTCGGTATAGAACAGGCGCAGGTCGTGCACAAGGAACATGCCCTTGTACACGATGGTGCGGCTGGACAGGCTGGGCACATAGGTGCCGTTGCTGGCCTGCTCGAACACGCGGCGCACAATGTACAGCTTGCGGTCAAAATCGATGCCCTTGCTCACCTTGGCGGGCTTTTTGATGAAGCACTGCCAGATAGCAGGCATACAGTCGCGGGCTTTCTGGCCCACGGCATCCGGGTTCACGGGAACCTTGCGCCATGCCAGAAATTCGAGGCCTTCCTTGCGGGTGACCACCTCGAACAGCTTCATGGCCTGCGCACGCAGGTGTTCGCTCTGGGGGAAGAAGAACATGCCCACACCGTACTCGCGCTCGTTGCCAAGGCTGATGTTCAGTTCTTCGGCCACCTTGGAGAAGAACTTGTGGCTGATCTGCAGCAAAATGCCCACACCGTCGCCGGTCTTGCCCTCGGCATCCTTGCCGGCACGGTGCTCCAGCCGTTCCACAATGGCCAGTGCATCGTCCACGGTCTGGTGGCTTTTGCGGCCCTTGATATCCACCACAGCGCCAATGCCGCAGGCATCGTGCTCAAACTGTGGATCGTACAGACCAAGGGTGTTTTTCTGCTCTGTAAAGTTTTCCATAGACTTTCCCATCCTTATCTAAAATCCTCACCGGTGCGGCACCCTCCGCATTCTGACAAAAAAGAAAAGCGCCCCGCAAGGGCAGACTTTACCCTTGCGGAACGCCTTTGTTCCGGTACTTATTATTATAGCGAGCCGTGAAGAATCTTCAAGTGACAGCTGCACCAAATATAACAACAGCTTTCCACTGCTTCTTGTGCGAAACGCCGCGTACGGCGGTCAGTTGTAGCTATAGTGAGAACAGTGCAGGCTCAATGTCTGCCCAGAATGGCCCGCAGGTCGGCTTCCGGGGTGGCAATGGGCTTGAGGCCGTACCGTTCCTGCAGGGTGCGCACCACCCCCGGCGAGAGGAACGGGGGCAGGGTAGGCCCCAGCCGGATGTTCCGGATGCCCAGCGCCAGCAGCGCGATGAGGATGCACACGGCCTTCTGCTCAAACCAGCACAACACCAGCGAGAGGGGCAGGTCGTTGACGCCGCAGCCAAAGGCGTCGGCCAGCGCCAATGCGATGCGGATGGCGCTGTAGGCGTCGTTGCACTGGCCCACGTCTAGGATGCGGGGCAGGCCGGTGCCCGGCACGGTGCCAAGGGGCAGGTCGTTCAGGCGGAACTTGCCGCAGGCCAGGGTCAGCAGGATGGTGTCGGGCGGGGTAAGGCGGGCAAACTCGGTGTAGTAGCGGCGGCTGGGCCGGGTACCGTCGCAGCCGCCCACCAGAAAGAAGTGCCGCAGCTTACCGTCCCGCACCGCCTGCACGATCTCGTCCGCGTGCTGCAGCACGGCGGTGCGGGCAAAACCGGTGGTCACCGTGGAGCCGCCGTTCAGGCCGGGCAGCAGGGTGTCCTGCGCGTAGCCGCCCAGCTCCAGCGCCTTTTCGATCACCGGGGAAAAGTCGCGCCCTTCGTCGATGTGGGGCACGCCGGGGTAAGCCACCACCGAGGTGGTGAACACCCGGTCGGCGTAGCTGGCGCGCAGGGGCATGATGCAGTTGGTGGTGAACAGGATGGGCGCGGGGATGTCCTCGAACTCCCGCTGCTGGTTCTGCCATGCGGTGCCAAAGTTGCCCTTGAGGTGGGGGTAGCGGCGCTTCAGCTCCGGGTAGCCGTGGGCGGGCAGCATCTCCGAGTGGGTGTAGACGTTGACGCCCCGGCCTGCGGTCTGTTCCAGCAGCTGCTGTGCGTCGTAGAGGTCGTGGCCGGAAATCACGATGAACGGCCCCTTTTCAATGGTCAGGGGCACCTGCACCGGTTCCGGATCGCCAAACGCGCCGGTGTTGGCCGCGTCCAGCAGCTCCATGCAGCGGTAGCTGGCTTCTCCTGTGGCCTGCACCAGCTGCCACAGGGCGTCGGTGGTCTGGCCGGGGTCGCCCACGGCCTGCAGGGCGGTACAGAAGAACCGGTCCAGCTCCGGGTCGATGCGGCCCAGCACCCGGGCGTGGTAGTTGTAGGCGGCCATGCCCCGCAGGCTGAACAGCACAAAGCATTTCAGGCTGCGCCGGTCGGCGTCTGGTTCCCGCCAGAGGGCCTGCATGTCGTAGTCCGGGCCGGTGCCGGGGCTGGCGTCGTGCACCCGGCGGGTCAGCGCGTCCACGGCGGCGGGGTCAAAGTTCACGTTGGTAATGGTGGTGAACAGCCCCTGCATCAGCAGCCGGGCCTGTTCCGGGGTCGGGCCGCGCCCCGCCGCGATGAGCTGCCCGGCAAACGCGATGAGCGCCCCGGTGAGCCGGTCCTGTGCGGCGGCTGTCTCGGCCGACTTGCCGCACACCCCCGCTGCGCCGGTGCAGGCGGTACAGCCCGCCGCCTGCTCACACTGAAAACAAAACATCTGCTCGTCCATACAAAACTCCCTTTCTGCCATAAGATACTGCCAGTGTGGGCAGAGCGGGGCGGGGTTATACCAAAAAAGAGCCGCACCCCTGCGGGCGCGGCTCTTAGACGACGCGGTATGACTTAGTAGGTGATGCCCTGTGCCATCATGGCGGTAGCAACCTTCAGGAAGCCGGCGCAGTTTGCACCGACCATCAGGTTGCCCTCGGAACCGGCAGCCACAGATGCATCGTAGGAAGCATGGAAGATGCCCTCCATGATGCCCTTCAGCTTGGCATCGACCTCTTCAAAGGTCCAGCTCAGGCGCTCGGAGTTCTGGCTCATCTCCAGACCGGAGGTGGCCACGCCGCCTGCGTTGGAAGCCTTTGCAGGTCCGTACAGGATGCCGTTGGACAGGTAGACCTCGATGGCCTCCGGGGTGCTGGGCATGTTGGCACCCTCGCACACGACGGTGCAGCCGCCCTTCACCAGAGCCTCAGCGGACTCCTTGTTGATCTCGTTCTGGGTTGCGCAGGGCAGGGCGATGTCGCAGGGGACAGTCCAGACCTTGCTGCAATCTGCAACATAGGTTACACCCTCGTGGGTCTCGGCGTACTCCTTGATACGGCCGCGGCGCACTTCCTTCAGATCCTTGACGTAGGCCAGATCAATGCCGTTGGGATCGTAGACATAGCCGTTGGAGTCGGACATGGTCACGACCTTGGCACCCAGCTGGGTAGCCTTCTCGCAAGCGTAGATGGCCACGTTGCCGGAACCGGAGATGACCACGGTCTTGCCCTCAAAGCTGTCGTTGCGCATGCACTTCAGAGCCTCAGCAGTGAAGTAGCACAGGCCGTAGCCGGTAGCCTCGGTGCGGGCCAGAGAGCCGCCAAAGGTCAGGCCCTTGCCGGTGAGCATACCGCCCTGGAAGCTGTTGGTCAGGCGCTTGTACTGGCCGAACATATAGCCGACCTCACGGCCGCCGACACCGATATCACCGGCGGGGCAGTCCACGAACTGGCCGATGTGGCGGTACAGCTCGGTCATGAAGCTCTGGCAGAAGCGCATCACTTCCATGTCGCTCTTGCCGTGGGGGTCGAAGTCAGAGCCGCCCTTGCCGCCGCCCATGGGCAGGGTGGTCAGGCTGTTCTTGAAGGTCTGCTCAAAGCCGAGGAACTTCAGGATGCCCTGATTGACAGAGGGATGGAAGCGCAGGCCGCCCTTGTAGGGGCCGATGGCGCTGTTGAACTGCACACGGTAGCCGCGGTTCACCTGAACCTTGCCCTGATCGTCAACCCAAGGCACACGGAAGGTGATGATGCGCTCCGGCTCGACCAGACGCTCGATCAGAGCGGCCTTCTCGTACTCAGGGTGCTTCTCCACAACGGGCTGGATGCTCTCCAGAACCTCGCGCACAGCCTGCAGGAACTCAGGTTCGTTGGCATTGCGCTTTTCCAGACCTTCGTAAACGCGCTTCAGGTATTCATTTGTCAGCATAGTAGAATACTCCTTTTCCCAATTACTCTATAAAATTTGAAAAAGACGAAACCGCCCAGCCCGCCGCACAGCGGACGCGCTGCTAAAACGCTGTAGGACGATCCCGGATTTCCGTTCTTACACACCGGCCTGCTTATGGCTGCAGACCGCTTTATTATTATAAAGCATTTCTGTGGGTTTGACAATAGCGAGAAAGCAGAAAATGCTTCAAAAAAACAGATGAAAAGTTGAGACCGCTTCACAAAACGAAAAATAAAAGAAAAAAACGGCACAGAACCTTGTTTTTTAAAGCGATGGCAGAACAAAAGAAATACGGAAAAGAACGTCTTTTCTCCATTTTGCTGCATTCCGCAGGCGCAGAAAGCCATATTTTCTGCAACCAAAAAGCCCTGCACCACGCAAACGGCACAGGGCAGAGAAACGATTTTTACTTCTTCAGCAGCTTTTCGCAGGCGTCTGCGGCACCTTCCAGATACTCGCCGCCGTAGGTTTCGATCATGCCGGCATCGGAAAGCGCAGCCAGCTGGGGATCGATGGGGCACTTTGCCAGCACGGGCAGGCCGTGCTTTGCAGCCACCTCATCCACATGGCTCTCGCCGAACACATTGATGTGCTTGCCGCAGTCGGGGCAGACGATGTAGCTCATGTTCTCCACAATGCCCAGCATGGGCACCTTCATCATCTCAGCCATGTTCACGGCCTTGGCCACGATCATGCTCACCAGCTCCTGCGGGCTTGCCACCACAACAATGCCGTCCACCGGCAGGCTCTGGAACACGGTCAGGGGCACATCACCGGTTCCCGGAGGCATGTCCACGAACAGAAAGTCCACGTCCTTCCAGACCACATCGGTCCAGAACTGTTTGACGGCACCGGCGATTACCGGGCCGCGCCACACAACGGGGTCTTCCTCATTTTCCACCAGCAGGTTGATGCTCATAACATCAATGCCCATGCGGCTCTGAATGGGCCAGCAGCCCTTGTCGTCGGCCATGGCACGGCCATGGATGCCGAACAGCTTGGGAATGGACGGGCCGGTGATGTCGGCATCCAGAATGCCGCAGTGGTAGCCGCGGCGTGCCATGGCGCAGGCCAGCAGGGCGCTGGTCATGCTCTTGCCAACGCCGCCCTTGCCGGACACAACGCCGATGACCTTTTTGACGCTGCTGTTGGGGTTGGGGGCATCGTGCTTGGGCGCTGCATCGCGGGAAGAACATGCTGCTCCACAGCTGGAGCAGTCATGGGTACATTCTTCGCTCATTCTCTTTTTGCGCACGGCTGGCTCAGAGGCATTGGCCGTGTGCTTCCTCCTTAAACAGAATACGGCTGCAAAGGCCGCCCCTTTACTATACCATAAAAGCGCTCAGGAAACAACCCGCCGCGCCGCTCTGCTTTTGCATATCCTGTTCCTCCGCTTCATATGCTGGAACCGGAACATTCCGGCAGGAGGTGCGCCATGCGGCAGAGCTATTTGAAAAATGCGGCGCTGCTCACCGGTTCAGACGTGGTGCTGCGGCTGGCCGGCATGGGCCTGCGCATCTGGCTGGCAAACGAGCTGGGCGGCGAGGGGATGGGCCTTTACCAGCTGGTGCTGGCGGTGTATTCACTGTTCGTCACGTTGGCAACGGCGGGCGTTTCGGTGGCGGCTACCCGGCTCATGGCCGAGGAACTCAGCGGCCCGGCTTCCGCCCGTGGTGCAGCCCGCGGCATGCTGCGGCGTCTGCTGGCGGCAGGACTTGTGCTGGGGCTGTTTGCCGCTGCACTGCAGCTGGCGACAGCGAATCTTGCGGCCCGGTTGTGGCTTGGCGATGTCCGCGCCGTCGGTGCTTTGCGCGTTTCAGCGCTGGGAATGCCGTGGATGGCAGTGTCTGCGGTGCTGCGCGGTTTTTTCATCGCCCGGCGGCATGTGGCTCCCAATGTGTTCAGCCAGCTTACGGAGCAGACGGTGCGCATCGCGCTGGTGGCACTGGCGCTTACCCGCACCGAGGGCCTTGCGGTGGGCGTGCGCTGTATGCTGGTGCTGGGAGCTACCGCCGTCAGCGAAGCGGTGTCGGCGCTGTGCATGCTGGCCTTTTACCGGCGGGATGCCCGCAGTGCCTTTGCGGGGCAAAAAGCCGTCCGCCCGGCAGACCCGGCCCGCCGTCTGTGGGAGATCCTGTGGCCGGTGGAGGGCGGGCGGGTATTGGCAAGCGCCCTGCACACGGCGGAGAATATGCTGGTGCCCGCCTGCCTTGCGGTCTATCTGATCAACGCGGGCGGGCGCACCGCCGCGCTGGAGCAGTACGGAGAACTGAAAGGCATGGCTCTGCCGCTGCTTACGTTCCCATTTGGCCTGCTGGGCAGTCTTTCGGTGCTGCTGATGCCGGAGATCACGCAGGCTCACATTCTGGGCCAAACCAAACGGCTCAACGCACTTTTGGACCGGATGCTGCGGCTCACCGGCTATTTTTCCGCGCTGGCAGGGGTGCTGTTCTGGGTGTGGGGACGGCCGCTGGCACAGCTTTTGTACCAAAGTGCGGATGCCGGGTTTTATCTGGAAACGCTGGCTCCTGCCATGCCGCTGATGTATCTGGAAAGCATGGTGGACGGTGCCATGAAAGGGGTAGGAGAGCAGAAGGCGGCCTTCCGCTACAGCGTGTGGGATTCCATCCTGCGCATTGGCGGGGTGGTGGCGCTGCTGCCGCGCTTTGGCATGAAGGGCTTTTTGGCAGTGATCCTGCTTTCCAGCCTGTACACCTGTGCGGCCAACACCGGGCATCTGCTGTTTTCCAGCGGCACGCAGCATGCATTCCGCCGCTGGCTGGGTGCACCGGCACTGGCAGCTGTGCTGGCCGCGGCGGCTGGCATGGCGCTGCGGAAGCTGCTTGCGGATGGGTTTGCGGCTCGGCTGCCTTTGCAGCTGGCCGCGTTGGGCATAGGCGGCTGCGCTACCACAGGAGTGTTCCTACTGGCGGCATGGCCGCTGGGCCTTGGAGAGGAAGCAGCCGCGCTCTGGGCTGCGCACCGGCCCGGCAGACCGAAAAAATAGAGGGAGTTTGGCAGCGGATTCAAATTTTCTGGACATTCTGCAGTGTTCTGAGTATAATATAAAGATAGGGCTGTCCGGTGTGCCGGATGCTCTGTGAAACCGGAAGCTCCTTCCGGCCAAAACTGCGGCTCTTGTGCCGTATGTAAAAGAGGACTTTTTTGTGAAAGATAAAAAGAACACACCGCAGGTGCTTGCGCGCCGGGCGCTGCTTGTGCTGCTGGATGCAGCCATTGTTGCATTCAGCTTTTATTTTGCGCTTCTGCTGCGGGCAGACGGAGCAGTGGAAGCTGCCTGGTGGCCGCATAACCGTGAGCTTCTGTACGAAAATCTGCCATGGATCGTGGCGGTGTACATTGCCAGCTTTCTGTTCAGCGGGCTGTACTCCGTACTGTGGAAGTATGCCGGTGAACGCGACCTGATGCGTCTGGCGGGAACGGTGGCTGTGCCTACCGTTGTCGTCTACTGTGTCAACCGTCTGTGCATCCACGGCGTGCTGTTCAACTCCGCCAACTGTATGGCGGCGGTGCTCATCTTCCTGCTGGTGGGCGGCAGCCGTCTGGCATGGCGGCTGTTCCTGAACCACCCGCTGGGCGAAAAGCTGCGCGGCGCTGCCAGCAAGGACCCCAACCGTCCGGTGATGATCGTAGGTGCAGGCGAAGCCGGTGCGTGGGCCATCAACGTGTGCAAATCCAATAAGGAATATGGTCACGCGGTGGTGGCGGTGGACGATGATCCCACAAAACTCAACCAGACCATCCACGGGGTGCCGGTGAAGGGCACGCTGGAGGATATCCCGGACCTGTGCAAGCGCTACGGCATCCACAGCATCATCATCGCCATTCCTACCCTGAAGGGCAGCAAGCTGAACCATGTCATCGATCTGTGCGTCAGCACCCATTGTGCGGTGCAGCTGCTCAGTGACCCGCAGCTGGTGGGCAGCGGTACACCGCAGCAGGGAGCCTTCCGCGAGTTGAACCCGGCGGACTTCCTTTCCCGCGAGGAAGTGACGCTGGATACCGATCAGATCTCCGGCTACCTCACCGGCAAGACCGTTCTGGTCACGGGCGGCGGCGGCTCCATCGGCAGCGAACTGTGCCGTCAGGTGATGCGCTTCAAGCCCGGCAAGCTGCTTATTTTTGATATCTACGAGAACTGCGCCTATGAGCTTTTGATGGAGCTGCAGCAGAAGTACGGCCGGGATATCCCGGTAACGGTGCTCATTGGCTCCATCCGCGATAAAAAGCGTCTGGATGAGGTTTTTGAAACATATCATCCCACTGTGGTGTTCCATGCGGCAGCACACAAGCATGTGCCGCTGATGGAGGTCAGCCCTGCAGAAGCGGTCAAGAACAATGTTCTGGGCACCAAAAATCTGCTGGTGAGCGCCAGCGAACACGACGTGGAGCGGTTCGTGCAGCTTTCCACCGATAAGGCTGTGAACCCCACCAGTGTGATGGGCTGTACCAAGCGCATCTGCGAAATGCTCATCCAGACCTTTGCGGGCAACACGGATATGAAGTGTGTGGCTGTGCGTTTTGGCAATGTGCTGGGCAGCCACGGCAGCGTCATTCCGCTGTTTGAGGCCCAGATCAAAAAAGGCGGGCCTGTTACCCTGACGGATCCCAACATTGAGCGCTACTTTATGACCATTCCGGAAGCGGCCCAGCTGGTGCTGCAGGCCGGTGCGCTGGCCGAGAGCGGCAATATCTATGTGCTGGACATGGGCGAGCCGGTCAAGATCATGGATCTTGCCAAGCAGCTCATCCGCTTTTACGGCTATGAGCCGGGCGTGAATATGGAGATCAAGATCGTGGGTCTGCGTCCGGGCGAGAAGCTCTACGAAGAGCTGATGATGGACGAGGAGCAGGATAAGATGCGCCGCACCCAGCACAATAAAATTTTTGTGGCTTCGCCGCGCAGCATCGATCTGGCCGAGTTCTACGGGCAGCTGCAGGAGCTTGCCGCTGCGGCAGAGCACAACGACGAGGGTGTGGTGCAGCAGCTGGCAAAGATGATCCCGACCTTCACCCCCACCCGCCAGAATCTGAAGCTGTAAACTCCCCCAGTCTGCTGCGCAGACAGCCCCCTCAAAGAGGGAGCCTGTCCGTGCGGCAAAGCCTCCCTCTTTGAGAAAGACTTCCCCCGGCGGGGACAGATTCTCCCCGCGCCGGGGAGAAATGTCACCACAGGTAACAAAGAGAAAAACAGATGTCGCGCCAGCGACAAAAAGGGGAATGGGTGGCATCGCATCAGCGATGACGAAAGGAGTTTCTACTGATGTCACTGCGGCGATCGGCCGCGTGCATATAAAATGAGAGGGATGTTACTATGGAAAAGAAACCGTTTCTGACCGAGGCGATGGCACAGGAGATCATTCAGGATGTGCCCACGCCGTTCCATGTCTACGATGAGAAGGGCATCCGTGAAAATGCCCGCCGCATCAACAAGGCATTCAGCTGGAACAAAGGCTTCAAGGAGTATTTTGCCGTCAAGGCTCTGCCAAACCCTGTCATCCTGCAGATCCTCAAGGAGGAGGGCTGCGGCGTGGACTGCTCGTCCCTGACTGAGCTGATGCTCAGCGAGGTGTGCGGTTTCTCCGGCAGCGAAATCATGTTCTCCTCCAACCAGACTCCCGTGGAGGATATGAAGAAGGCCTACGAGCTGGGCTCCTACATCAATCTGGACGATGCCACCATGGTGGAATTTCTGGAGCGTGTCGCCGGTGTGCCGGAGAACATCTTCTGCCGCTATAACCCGGGCGGCACCTTCAGTCTGGGCGAGAGCGAAGAGGGCTTTCAGGTCATGGACAAGCCCGGCGATGCCAAGTACGGCATGACCGAGGAGCAGATGATCGAAAGCTACAAGAAGCTGGCCGCCAAGGGTGCCAAGAACTTCGGCATCCACGCTTTCCTTGCTTCCAATACCATTTCCGATGAGTATTACCCGGAGCTGGCAGGTATCCTGTTCCAGCTGGCTGTCCGGGTGCAGAAGGCCACCGGTGTGCACATCGGTTATATCAACCTGTCCGGCGGTGTGGGCATCCCGTACCGCCCGGAGCAGACCGAGAACGATATCATGGCCATCGGCGAGGGTGTGCGCAAGAAGTTTGAGGAAATTCTGGTGCCCGCAGGCATGGGCGATGTGGCCATCTTTACTGAGATGGGCCGCTTTACCACCGGCCCCTACGGCGCACTGGTGGCAACTGCCATCCATGAAAAGCACATCTATAAGGAATACATCGGTCTGGATGCCTGCGCAGCCAACCTGATGCGCCCGGCCATGTACGGCGCTTACCACCACATCACTGTGCTGGGTAAGGAAAATGAGCCTTGCGACCATATGTACGATGTGGTGGGCGGTCTGTGCGAGAACAACGACAAGTTTGCCATTGACCGGATGCTGCCCAAGATCGACATTGGCGATATCATTTATATCCACGACACCGGTGCACACGGCTCTGCCATGGGCTACAACTACAACGGCAAGCTGCGCAGCGCCGAAGTGCTGCTGTGCGAGGATGGCACCCACCGTCTGATCCGCCGTGCCGAGACGCCGCGCGATTACTTTGCAACGCTGGATTTCCTGCCCCTGATGAAGCCGCTGTTTGAAGATTAAGAGGTATCATAAATGTTTTTTGGCTTTCAGCTCACCCTTGGCCTGATGATGGTATTCTACGGCTATTCGGTCATGAAAAATCCCCGTGTCTGGGGAGATCAGGGCCGCCGTGCCGTCAAGGCGGAACACTTTGAGGAATACTGCCGCCAGAACGGCCTGTTCTTTTTGAAGGCAGGCTGCGTGGTGGCGGTGATCGGTGCACTGGATGCGCTCATCACGCTGGATGCCCTGCTGTACGCTCTGCTGTACCTCTTCGGTCTGGCCTTCGCGTTCTATCCGCTGGTCAAATGGTGCCGCGAAAATGAGGGCTTCAGCTGGCCATGGCCCCATGTAAAGAGCGAGAAAAAGCGCATCAAAGAGCTGCGCCGTGAACAGGAATCGCAGGAAAAAGCAGAGCAGAACTCCGACAAAAAGTAAAGAATAAAGAGAAAAACGGCTGCTGTACGGTAAAGTACAGCGGCCGCTTTTTTGTTTCCGCTTTATGCAGGGTGGTTTTCCTCGCTGTTCTTGCTCTTATCCAGCGCATCGAACTGCTTTATGATCTGCGGGTCCTTCAGCTTGACGACCTTGCCGGAGAGATAATGCAGGGTGTTTTCCTCGGGAATATCAAGGAAAGTGACCCGCACAGCGCACAGGGCCTGCGTTTTGGTGCCGGTGCGCTCGTTCATCTTGCGGTTGCCGTACTTGATGTCGCCCAGAACCGGACGGCCCAGATAGGCCAGATGTGCACGGATCTGGTGGGTGCGGCCGGTGACAAGGCCGATCTTGCACAGGGCGAACGGCCCGGCGGTGCGCAGTACGTCCACGTCCGTAATGATCTGCTTGCGGCGCTCGTCCTGCGACTGATGTGCATGGATGCTTACCTTGTTGTTCTTCTCGTCGTGCTCCCACCATGCGGTGAACCGCCCGGACTGCGGGATACCCACCGTGATGGTGTAGTACTCCTTTTTGAGTAGGTCAGTGCGGATGATCTCGTTCATGTCCCGCAGGGCGGTGTAGCTCTTGGCGGCGATCACAAGGCCCTCGGTGCCGCGGTCCAGCCGGTTGCAAATGCCGGGCTTGAACCGGTTCTCGCCGTGGGGGTCGTACTCGCCTTTTTCGGCCAGATACTGGGTAAAAGCGTCCACAAGGTTTGCATCGCCGGTGCGGTCGCTATGGCACAAAAGGTGGGTGGGTTTGTACAGCACAGCAATGTTTTCGTCCTCATAAATGATATTGACCTTGGGCTGATTCTGCTTCTTTTTCGGCGCGGCCTTCTGCACGGTTTTTGCGCCTTCCGGCGGGAAAAACTCGTCGTTGATGTACAGCTCGATCAGGTCGCCTGCCTGAATGCGGTACTCCGGCACGGCCTTTTTTCCGTTTACCTTCACGCGCTTATTGCGGAAGCTCTTGTACAAAAGGCTGGTGGGAAAATCGCGGGTCACGCTCTGCACAAAGCGGGAAAGACGAACGCCGTCGTCGTTGGCGGTTGCGGTATATTGTTTCATAAATGTTCCTCAATTTTCAAGAGATACCTTTATAGTAATACAGCCTTGGCTGCAAGTCAACGCGGAAACGCCCCGGATCAAAACTATTTTACCGCAAAGCCTTGAGTTCCGGGCGCAAAATGGGTACTATTATAAGGAATGAATCAGAAGGAGAGTACCGCAATGGCAGAACACAAACGGCATCAGGGACACCGCCAACGGATGCGCGAACGGGTGCAGAACTACGGTCTGGACAGTCTGGCCGAGCACGAAGCGCTGGAATATGTACTGTACCTCACCAACGCCCAGAAGGACACCAACGGCATCGCTCACGACCTGATCGACCGCTTTGGCGATTTTGCCGCTGTGCTGGAAGCCAGCGAGGAAGAGCTATGCACTGTGGAGGGCGTAGGCCCGGCCACAGCCCGGATGCTGCATCTGCTGCCGGAGATCAGTCGCTACTATGGCCGCAGCCGTACCAGCACTACCCGTTGCATCAGAACTACGGAGCAGATGGGCAGCTATCTGATGGCGAAGTTTGCGTGGTCGGATTACGAGCGTGCAATGCTGGTCAGTCTGGACAGCCGTAAGCGGGTGCGCGCGGCGGTCTGGCTGCGGGAAGGCACCACCGACCGGGTAAGTCTGGACATCAAGGATGTGGTGTCTGCGGCCATCAAGGGCGGCACCGACACGGTGGTGCTCAGCCACAACCACCCCAACGGTGCGGCCTTGCCCTCCATGGAGGATTTGGAGGCCACTGGCAATATTGCCCGGGCATTGGGCCTTGTGAACATCCATCTGCTGGATCACTTCATCCTGACCGATACGGAGTATTTCTCCATGCGGGACGCAAACCGCCTGCCGATCTATGACTTTAAAACAGGTACGCTTTTCTGGCCTTGATCCGTGAAACAACAAAAAAGTGTTTACATTATAAAACTGGTGTGCTATAATCAAACCGTAAAATACAACTGATTGTGGTTCTTTGCGCGAGGGCCGGAGAGGAGAGGGAAGATGGCAGACGAAAAATTTGAACTGGTATCCTCTTACCAGCCCACCGGCGACCAGCCGCAGGCCATTGAAACACTGGTGAAAGGCGTGGAGCGGGGCGACCGCTGCCAGACCCTGCTGGGTGTTACCGGCAGCGGCAAGACCTTTACCATGGCAAATGTGATTGCAAAATGCAACCGGCCCACGCTGGTTCTGGCCCACAACAAAACGCTGGCGGCCCAGCTGTGCACCGAGTTCCGGTCGTTTTTCCCCAACAACGCGGTGGAGTATTTCGTCTCCTACTACGATTACTACCAGCCGGAAGCCTATATCCCCAGCACGGATACCTATATTGAAAAGGACAGCGCCATCAACGACGAGATCGACCGTCTGCGCCACTCGGCCACGGCGGCGCTTTCGGAGCGGCGGGATGTGATCATTGTAGCATCGGTTTCCTGCATCTACTCGCTGGGCGACCCCATCGACTACCGCAGCATGGTCATCAGCCTGCGCCCCGGCATGCAGATGGAGCGGGACGAGCTGTGCCAGAAGCTGGTCACTCTGCAATATGAGCGCAACGACGTGAATTTTGTGCGCAACAAGTTCCGTGTGCACGGCGATATCGTGGACATCTACCTTGCCTATATGAGCGAGCTTGCCATCCGTGTGGAATTTTTTGGGGACGAGATCGACCGCATCACGGAGTTCAACCCTCTCACCGGTGCCAAACAGAATGTAGTCAAGCATGTAGCCATCTTCCCGGCCAGCCACTATATCGTCAGCGCCGAGAAGAAGGCCGCAGCACTGGAAAAGATCCGCGCCGAGTGCGACGCACAGGTGAAGCAGTTCACCGCCGAGGGCAAGCTGATCGAGGCGCAGCGCATTGCCCAGCGCACCAATTACGACATTGAGATGCTCAACGAGGTGGGCATGTGCAAGGGCATTGAGAACTATTCGGCGGTGCTCTCGGGCCGTGCGCCGGGCAGTATGCCCACCACTCTGCTGGATTATTTCCCGGATGATTTTCTGCTGTTTGTGGACGAGAGCCATGTTACCCTGCCGCAGGTGCGCGCCATGTACGGCGGCGACTATGCCCGCAAAAAAACGCTGGTGGAGTACGGCTTCCGCCTGCCGTCCGCCTTCGATAACCGCCCGCTCAAGTTCGAGGAGGTGGAGTCCAAGCTGAACCAGATGATCTTCGTTTCGGCTACGCCCGGCGACTACGAGCGGCAGAACAGCACGCAGGTGGCGCAGCAGGTCATCCGGCCCACCGGCCTTTTGGACCCGCTCATTTCGGTGCGCCCGGTGGAAGGGCAGGTGGTGGATCTGTTGGGCGAGATCAATACCCGCATCCAGCGGCACGAGCGCGTTCTCGTGACCACCCTGACCAAGAAAATGGCCGAAGACCTGACCGACTACCTTACCGAACAGGGCATCAAAGTCAAGTATATGCACCACGAGGTGGACACCTTTGAGCGCATGGAGATCATCAAGGACCTGCGCCTTGGCTCCATTGATGTTGTGGTGGGCATCAACCTGCTGCGCGAGGGTCTTGACCTGCCCGAGGTGAGCCTTGTGGCCATTCTGGATGCCGACAAGGAGGGCTTTCTGCGCAGCGAGACCAGCCTGATCCAGACCATTGGCCGCGCGGCCCGCAACGCCGAGGGCCTTGTGATCATGTATGCGGATGTCGTTACCGACAGCATGGACCGCGCCATCACCGAGACCGAGCGCCGCCGCGCCATCCAGATGGCCTACAATAAAGAACATGGCATCGTGCCAAAAACCATCGTCAAGGCCATTGCAGACAGCATCGAGATCAGCGATAAAGCGGAGAACGCTAAGCTGAACACCCGCCGCATGGGCAGGATGGAGCGGGAGGCCGCCATCGAGCGCCTGACCCGTGAGATGAAGGAAGCGGCGAAGCTGCTGGAGTTTGAGCACGCGGCCTTCCTGCGTGACCAGATCGACCGACTGCGCCGGGGCGAGAACCCGACGGTGGACTCTGCGGCAGAAACGGAGCGCAAACAGAATCATTCACAGACACAACGAAAAGGGAGAAAATACCTTGGCAAACGATAAAATCGTCATCAAAGGTGCCCGCGAGCACAACCTGAAAAATGTTAACCTGACCCTCCCGAGGGAAAAGCTGATCGTCATGACCGGCCTTTCCGGTTCGGGCAAGTCGAGCCTTGCGTTCGACACCATCTATGCCGACGGCCAGCGCCGCTATGTGGAAAGCCTTTCCAGCTACGCACGCATGTTTTTGGGCCGCATGGACAAGCCCGATGTGGACGAGATTACCGGCCTGTCACCGGCAATTTCCATCGACCAGAAAACCACCAGCCACAACCCGCGTTCCACCGTGGGCACCGTGACGGAGATCTACGATTATCTGCGACTTCTATACGCCCGCGTGGGCGTGCCCCACTGCCCGGTGTGCGGGCGAGTGATCAGCCAGCAGACCGTGGACGAAATGGTGGACGCGGTGCTCAAACTGGACGAAGGTACGAAGTTTCAGGTGCTGGCTCCTGTGGTGCGCCAGCGCAAAGGCACCCAGCAGAAAGAGCTGGATGCTGCCCGCCGCGGTGGCTATGCTCGTGTGAAGATCGACGGCAATCTGTATGATCTGGACGAAGAGATCAAGCTGGAAAAGAACATCAAGCATACGGTGGAGATCGTGGTGGACCGCCTTGCCATGCGCAAGGGCATCCGGGGCCGTCTGGCAGATTCGCTGGAAACCGCGCTGGCGCTTACCGGCGGCATCGCCGAAGTGGACGTGATCGGCGGCGATTGTATGACCTTCAGCCAGAACTTTGCCTGCCCGGAGCACGGCATTTCCATCAGCGACCTGTCGCCGCGGCTCTTCTCCTTCAATAACCCGCTGGGAGCCTGCGAAAAGTGTACCGGCCTTGGCACTTTTATGCGGGTGGACGAGGAACGCATCTTGCCCAACCGGAACCTTTCCATCCGTGAGGGTGCCATCAAGGCCAGCGGCTGGTACTATGCCGAGGGGTCTGTATCCGAAATGTATTATCTGGGTCTTGGCAAAAAGTACGGCTTTACGCTGGATACGCCCATCAAAGAGATGAGTACCGAAGCTGTCAATGCGTTGCTGTACGGAACCAATGGCGAAAAAATTGAGATGCACCGCACGAATGAGTTCGGAAGCGGTGTGTACTATAATACCTTCGAGGGCATCGTGGAGAACCTTGAGCGCCGCTTCCGCGAGACCAACAGCGAGTGGATGAAGGAAGAAATCGGCAGCTTCATGTCCGGCGTGGAGTGCCCGGACTGCCACGGCAAGCGCCTGAAACCCGTGGTGCTGGCTGTGACCATCGGGGATAAGAACATCAGCGATTTCTGCGAAATGTCCATCCGGGACGAGCTGAAATTCATTGCTGAGAACGAACCGAACCTGACCGAAAAGCAGAAGCAGATCGGCGGGCAGATCATGAAGGAGATCCGGAATCGCCTGCAGTTTTTGCAGAGCGTGGGTCTGGATTATCTCACGCTGGCCCGCTCAGCAGGCACTCTTTCCGGCGGCGAGAGCCAGCGCATCCGCCTGACCACTCAAATCGGCAGTGCGCTTTCCGGCGTGCTCTATGTGCTGGACGAGCCGTCCATCGGCTTGCATCAGCGCGATAACGACAAGCTCATTGCCACCCTGAAAAATCTCCGCGACCTCGGCAACACAGTCATTGTGGTGGAGCATGATGAAGATACCATGCGCAGCGCGGATTATATCGTGGATGTAGGCCCGGGCGCAGGCGTGCATGGCGGTGAGATCGTAGCCGCTGGCAGCGTGAAGGACATCTGCAAGGCAAAGCGCAGCATCACCGGCGATTATCTCTCCGGCCGCAAACGCATTGCCGTACCGCAGACCCGCCGCACCGGCAACGGCAATTACCTTACTGTGCGGGGTGCACGGGAAAATAACCTGCGCAATATCGATGTGAAATTCCCGCTGGGAGAGTTTATCTGCGTTACCGGCATTTCCGGCTCCGGCAAGTCCAGCCTCATCAACGAAATTCTGTATAAGACGCTTGCCTGCGAACTGAACGGTGCGCGTTCCCGCGCAGGCAAATGCGATGGGGTAGAAGGGCTGGAATTTGTGGATAAGGTCATCGGTATCGACCAGCAGCCCATTGGCCGTACGCCGCGCTCCAATCCGGCCACTTATACCGGTGTGTTCAATGATATCCGCACGGTATTCTCCCAGACACAGGATGCCAAAATGCGCGGTTACGGCCCGGGGCGTTTCAGTTTTAATGTCAAGGGCGGCCGCTGCGAAGCCTGTGAGGGCAACGGTATTCTGCAGATCGAGATGCACTTCCTGCCGGATGTGTACGTGCCCTGCGAGGTATGCAAGGGGGCGCGTTACAACCGCGAAACGCTGGAAGTGAAGTATAAGGAAAAGACCATCTCCGATGTGCTGAACATGACCGTGGAGGAAGCAGTGGTATTCTTTTCCAACCAGCCCAAGATCGCCCGCAAGCTGCAGACCCTGCTGGACGTGGGTCTTGGTTATGTAACACTCGGCCAGAGCGCCACCACCCTTTCCGGCGGCGAAGCCCAGCGCGTGAAGCTGGCAAACGAGCTGGCCCGCCGCAGCACTGGTAAGACCGTGTATATTCTGGACGAGCCTACTACCGGCCTGCATATTGCAGATGTGCACCGCCTGATCGAGGTGCTGCAGAAGTTGGTAGATGCGGGCAACACGGTTATTGTCATCGAGCACAATCTGGATCTTATCAAGTGCGCCGACCATATCATTGACCTTGGCCCTGAAGGCGGCAGTGCAGGCGGCGAGATCGTGGCCGAAGGCACGCCCGAACAGGTGGCAGAGGTGCCAGGCAGCTTTACCGGTCAATATCTGAAACCGCTTTTGGAAAAAGACAAGCTCCTGCAAGAAAAAGAGCAAAATAAATAAAGCGCGTACTTTCGCAAAAATCAGACTTTTTACGAAAAAAGCAAAGAAAATTGTAAAAATCTGTTGACAAAACTGCTGTATCTGAGTATAATATCTCATGTCGCCACGCTTCGGTAGGGAAGCGGCGGTCGATATCCGGGTGTAGCGCAGTTTTGGTAGCGCGCTTGAATGGGGTTCAAGAGGCCGTGAGTTCGATTCTCGCCACTCGGACCATAAATCCAACGATTTCACGTTAGAAATCGTTGGATTTTTTTGTTTGTGGGCTGACCTCATTTGGTTTTGACCACAATTTTGACCACAATGCCAAAGATTTTATCTGGTCTAATTAGTGCCGTTCCGTCCAATTTTCAGGCCGAAAATGCCTCGCTGAACAACTGGATCGCACTCTGCCGAATAGATTCCTGAACATGGAGATTTCATAGGCAAGAGGTGCTGTCAGTTCATTTGTTGCAGATAGAATACGCCGGTTGCCATTTCCGTTTTTCACATCAACCAGCACATCGGTCATTTCTGCTATTTGTTTTTTTACACGCCGAATGAGAACGATGGAAGTCAGCACAGCCACAACAGCAATCATAATGGACAAGAAAACGATGATTCCCATACCGGCTATACCTCCTTATTAAAGCGGTAGCCAATCCCTTTGACCGTTTGGATATACTTTGGGTTTGAAGGATTGACTTCTAATTTTTTACGAAGCCGGCTGATAATCGCCATAATGTTACTGTCATCATAGAAATATTCTTCGCCCCAAACTTCCTCATAAATCTGCTGTTTTGTCAAAATTTTTCCTTGATGCTTTGCACAGTACAGGAGCAGATCAAATTCCTTTGGTGGAAGTTCAAAAGTGCCATTTTCCGTCGTAACAGAACGATTTTCAAGGTCAATTTGCAATCCATCAAAATCCAGTTTTTGCACAGCTCCGGCTTGATGATTAAAACGGGTGTAGCGGCGAATGAGGGACGCAATACGGGCAATCAGTTCGTCCATATCAAACGGTTTTGTCAGATAATCGTCCGCTCCGGCTCGTAAACCCCGCACTTTAGAAATGCTGTCATTTTTAGATGTGAACATCAAAATCGGCAAGCTGTACTCCTTGCGAATTTCTTCCAGCGTTTCAAAACCATCCATACCGGGCATCATCACATCCAGTACCACAAGCTGGTATTCCTGCTCTCTTAATTTTTGCAAGCCTTCTTTTCCGGTATTACAAAAATCAGCTTCTATGTTTTCTGCTTGTACGCTACGTTTAATCAAAGCGCACAGCTCTCTGTCATCATCTATAATCAGGATTTTATTCATGGCGCAACTCCTTCCCTTGTTTTGTCCTTCCGTCAATCGGCTTTTCTGCGTTCTTTGGGATCAGCCAAACACCAGCCATCTTTACAGCGCCGGGGATACGCCCAGCAGCGCAATAGTAATTTACTCTACGAGGTGTCACGCCCCACTTCTCGGCGGCCTCTTTCAATGTCATATAGTCCATTTCGCACCTCCACAAAGTACATTATAGTTCCTCATCTCGAATAATGCAAGAAACATAATATGAATTATAAAGTTTAATCTTACTGCATTCTCTGAACTTAGGATACTCATTAGAATGGGGGTTAAGATAACGATATAGATGCACTTCACCTTGCCCTCATACTGCGGCAACAGGGCTTTCAGTGCTTCAAGATTATCGCCGTGGATGATCATGTTCTCACTGTCGTTGTTCTCGGTGTGCTGCCCCTGCTCATCAAAACTGTATTGCCGCTCCAGCACCCGGAAGGGAACTTCCTGATGATGGTTCACGACTTTATTTTTACCGATCCATTCCAAGGTTAGCATGGCGTTTTTCTCCAATCTAAAAATTTCAAACTGCGGACAAAAAGGACGCATTGTTGTAGCAAGCAGTGCGAGCTGGTACCAACTCGCGATTTTTGAATCGGATTTTTCAAAATCCAAATTCAAAATGCTTGTTGGGCTGTGCCCAAACCCCGTTTGTTCTGCATCGTGCCGATGCAGGCTGCGCGTTTGTTCCAAACGCTTTTATAACAAAACGAAGAGACAGACCGGAGTTCTTCTCCAAGGAAGGACTTTGGTCTGTTGTCGTTTATCGGGACTTTGTTTTCAGTGCTGCTCTTTTCCTCTGTGCAGCCCGGCCACATAGCTAGACGGGGTGCGCGGCTGTTTTATCATCAAAGTCACAAAGAAAGATGCAGGGAAGGGGACAATCTTCTTCAGCGCAGACAGCATGTTGAACCCCAACCTTTTATTCAGCCTATTATAAAAGTATCGGCTACTGGGGAGCAAGGATATCAACCGTTATGTAAAACCGCAGTCCTTTGACTGCGGTGAAAAATCAAAGATTGGATAGTTGCGAAAGAATCTGCTTGCTGATGCTGATTAGTTCGTCCAGCCGGGCGCGCAAGTCCTCCAGATCGGTGGCATAGACCTGACCGTTTTCGTTGGCAGCTTTGGCGTACTGGTTCAGGTTGTTGCTGCACATCTGCAAAAGATATGCCATCCGGCGAAGCTGCGGCAGATCAAGGTGCAGACAATATCCGTCCAGCGCCATCTTGCGCAGATAGGAACCAATGCTCAAAATGCCGCTGGATTCCATTTTGTTCCGGATTCGTTCCAACTCCGGTTTGCTGACCCGGAAGTGAAGCTGTTGGTCACGGCGGTCATTCATCGGGAATCACCATGGCGACGCCTTCGGAACGGATGGGACGGGTAGAATCGTTGTTCATAGGCTTTCTCCATTTCGATAAAAGAAAAAGACCCCATTGGGTCTTTCGTTGCGTGTGGGTCAGCGTTCATCCTGTCGCTGACGTTTGCGCTGCCACTGCTCCAGCAGCCTGATGATGGTATCCTCCATCTGTTTTGGAGTGTAACTGCGGGGAAAATATTTCCGCAGGGTTTCGTTTTTGATGACAACCTTGTCCAGTTCGTCCTTCTTGGCTTCGCCCATGACTGCAAAGGCAACGTCATACGAGAAACTGCCCTCCATCGCCAGCTTCTTGAGCCGCTGCGCTTGGAAGAGGGACGGCGCATTCTGAGTGTCCTCCATGGCTTCTAAAAAATCTCGCTGTTGGGATTCGTCCAGATAGGACAACTCCACAGCGGGATTGAATGCAATTTTCTTTTCGTCCACCATGTCCAACAGTTCAGGGATAAGGTGGGTCAGACGAATAAAACGATGCACCTGATTGCGACTATCGCCAGCTTCTCGGCCAACAATGTCAAGGGCTTGCAACTTCATCCCAACTTGGGATGAAGTTAAATCTGACCGGGCACCTTGTTTTTTTAGGGCTTCCAGCTTCATTTTGTAGGCGAAAGCCCTTTCACTCGGTAAGATGTTCTCTCGTTGGAGGTTCGAGTCCACCATGAGCAAAACAGCGGCATTATCGTCCATCTGACGAACAATGACCGGCAGCGTGTCCAGCCCGGCAAGTTGCGCAGCGTGCTGACGGCGGTGCCCGGAGATGATTTCGTAGCCGCCTTCCGGGCGTGGACGGGCAATCAGCGGAGACAGCACACCGTACTGCTCCACGCTCTCCACCGTGCGTTGCATGGACTCATCATCCAATACTTTGAATGGATGATTCGTGAACGGGTGCAGTTCCGCAATGGGAATTTGCTGCACCTGTTCTCGTTGCTGCTCCTGCCGGGATTCCTCGGTAGAAAAAATGTCATCTGCACCTTTTAGCGACATGTTTAAGCCACCCTTCGTCATTCGCCAACACCTCCTCTAGCAAAGATTGATAGGCTTTTGCCTACGGTACTGATTTCCGCAGAACGTGCGGAAAGGGGAGTGGTCTTGCTGGTGTCGCCTTTCTGGTTGACGATGGTAATCGTAGTAGTTTTCTTTGAAATTTTTATCACCTCGATTTTGCTAAGTCGTGGTTGGTTTGGTTCTGGTAGGAAAGCTGCATCGTGGTGGGTGCGTTGTACAGAGAAGCGAGCAGGTATTGTTTCATGTTTCGGATCGGGCTGCTGTTCTCTGCAAGGCACTTCAGCACAAAGCGGATATGGTCAGCGTTCAGCTTCATAAAGCGACTGCGTACCACCTCGGCGGGCTTATCGTCCCCGGCAATGCGCAGCAGCTTGCGGTTGGTAGCGCAGGTGTCCACCAACAAATCTACGATCTGATAGATGGTGTCCTCATCGTCCGGGCAAAGCCGGAGCAGAAGTTCTACCTCCAAAGACTGAGAAAAGTACTCTTTCAGTTGTTCGCGTTTGCCCATCCCCTCCGCTTCTTCAGAATAGAAAGGATTAGTCTCACTCATTTCAGTATTATTCTTATTAGTCTTATTTGCTTGCGGTTTTGGCTGTTCCAGAATTGCGATTTCGGCAGCACCAGAATTGCTGTTTTGGCAATTCTGTACTTGCGCTTTTGGCAGTCCAGACGAAAAATCCTTGACGTAGACTAGGCTGGGCCTGCCCAGACCACGGCGTTTGCGCTCGACGAGGTCGATGTCTTCTAGTTCCCGGAGCAGCTTGACCGCCTTGTGTTCGGCGCAGCAGAGGGATTTCTGCACTTCCTGGACGGTGTAGATGATATACACCCGGCCTTGCTCGTCCCGCCAACCGTTTTTCGCCGACAGGCTCATGCGGTCCAGCAGGATACCGTACAAGATTTTGGCATCGGTTGATAAGTTCTGAAACCGCTGCTCCTGAGACAGTGCCTTTGGAATGCGGAAGAACGAAAACAGCTCTCCGGCTTGTCCGTAGAAATAATCAAGTGTCATATGATTCTGTCAAGACTGGAAAAATAGCGCGGATACATCAACATCATTGAAAAATCCTCCTTATAGATAATTCGTGCAAATAAAAAAGCGCAACTTCGATTTGTGAAAATCGAAATTGCGCGATGTAACTTAGCAGGGGATAAAAGTCATTTGCCGGGGTCGTTTGACCACAATTTGACCACAATAGAAACGAAACTTCCTGACATCAAATGAAATAGAATGAAAAAACGGATTCGGAAATTAGTGATATAGCGTATAGTGTGTGCCGTTTTGACCAATGTGTCCGCGAGTGGAGCACAATGGGGTTCAAGAGGCCGTGAGTTCGATTCTCGCCACTCGGACCAAACAAAAATAATCCGAACTTGTTTCCGATAGGAGATGGGTTCGGATTATTTGTTTTCTTCGGAAAATTAGCGTTTGCGAAGCAATGAAAGCCCCAGTGGGGCTTTTAAGCGACGGAACGGTCTGCGTTAGCAGATGGAGGGGCTTTGCCCCGACAAGTTCCATGTAGGTGTCCGTGGAAGATGAAATCCGAAATCATAGATTGACCGACATAAGCTACGACATGATTTCAGGAGGAAACGAACATGAAGTACGATGAAAGAACCTGCAAGTTCAACATGGACACCGGGTGCGTGGAACTGCTGTTCCGGGATGGGAGAATGATCTCCATTGACTGCACCGGGGTTGAAGATGCGCTGGACGTGACTATGGCACAGAGGTCGGAATTGGATTACCTCATCTACAATGATCCGCTGGGCTATGCGGACTTGATTCTGAACGGTGACCCGGAGGGATACTTGAAAAACGTAACCGGGAGCCATGGGTTAGAAGATTAAGAAAAATGCCGTTCCAAAAGCAACTGGAACGGCATTTCTTATTTTTCACCATTCGGAATCTTCTGTCCCCGCAGCTCCTGTCGGATGGCACGGAACTGATCAGGTACATCCGCATCGGTCATTGCACCGGGGACATCCACCGTCCCAGCGGCTTTGGCGGTTTCATAGAACCAGCACTTGTATTCCACAGTTTCCAGTGTGTGCTGTAACTGCTGGATCTGTTGGGTGAGCACCTCGCGCTGATGCCGGAACATTTCCAGCCGGGTGTCAATGGTGTCGTCTCCCTGCATGGAAAGCTCAATATACTGCCGGATATCCTTGATGGACATTCCGGCTTTTTTCATGCAACGGATGACCTGCAGCCACTCGAAGTCGTTTTCCCGGAACATCCGAATGCCGCCGGAGGAACGCTCCACAAAGGGAAGTAACCCTTCTTTGTCGTAGTAGCGCAGGGTGGAGGCAGGTACGCCCAGCTTTTGTGCCATTTCACCTACGGTATAGATCATCTGAAACCTCCGTTTTTTCAAAAAGCCCTTGACTTAAAGTGCGCTTTAAGTTGTATGATAAAATCAAACTTTATCAACATCATAATGCGGATGCACTCCGCTGTCAAGGAGGTTCCTATGAGCAAGAAGGTATTGATTTTGTCTGGCAGTCCCCGGAAGGGCGGTAACTCTGATATTCTATGCGACGAATTTCTGCGTGGAGCACAGGATGCCGGGCACAAAGCAGAAAAGATCCGGGTCGCTGAGAAAAAGGCGGCTCCCTGTTCCGGCTGCTACTACTGCAGCACCCACGGTGGAGCTTGCGTCCACAAGGATAATATGGCAGACATCCTGCAAAAGATGATCGATGCCGATGTCATTGTGCTGGCAAGCCCGGTATACTTCTACTCCATCAGTGCCCAGTTGAAGACAGTGATCGACCGTACCGTGGCACGGTGGCTTGAGGTCAAAGACAAGGAATTCTACTACATCACCACCATGGCAGACGAGGAAAAATCCTCTGCAGATACTACGCTGGCCTGCTTCCGGGGCTATGCAGACTGCGTGGAAGGTGCCGCGGAAAAGGGAGTCCTTGTAGCATGTGGCGTTTACGAGCCGGGTGCAGTGTGCGGTACGCCTGCCATGGCACAGGCTTACGAGATGGGAAAAAATGTATAAATGGAGGGAAATCAGATGATTTTACAGGAAACCTACAAACTGGAAAATGGAACGAAAATCCCCAAACTGGGGCTTGGCACATGGTGCATTGACAATGACAAAGCGGCGCAGACAGTCCGCACCGCTGTTACGCTGGGGTATCATCTCATTGATACTGCACAGGCCTACAAAAATGAGCAGGGCGTTGGCGAGGGAATCCGTAGCTGCAGCGTTCCCCGTGAAGAGCTGTTTGTCGCAAGCAAGGTGGCCGCAGAACTGAAAACCTATGAGGCTGCAGCCGCCTCTATTGAGGAAACGCTGGAAAAAATGGGGCTGGACTATCTGGACCAGATGATCATCCATGCACCCCAGCCGTGGAACGAATTCAGGGACACCAAACGCTACTTTGCAGAGAACAAAGCCGTCTGGCGTGCGCTGGAGGATGCGCAGGCGACTGGCAAGGTGCGGGTCATCGGAGTGTCGAATTTTCTGCAGGATGACTTGGAGAACCTGCTATCCGATTGCCGGATACAGCCCATGGTGAACCAAATCTTGCTCCACATCAGCAACACCGATCATAATCTGCTGAATTTCTGCAGAGAGCAGCACATTCAGGTGGAGGCCTATTCGCCCATTGCCCACGGCGAGGCACTTAAGAACCCTGTGATTGCACAGATGGCAAAGAAATACGGCGTATCTGCGGCACAGTTGTGTGTCCGCTATGTTCTTCAGCTTGGCGCAGTAGCACTGCCCAAAACGGCAGACCCACAGCACATGGAAGAGAATGCCGCCGTAGACTTTGTCCTCACTCCGGAAGATATGGCTGCACTCATGCAGATGGAGCACATTGCCGACTACGGAGAATTCAGCTTTTTCCCGGTGTTCAGCGGGAAAAAGCAGGTCTAAGCGTTTATACGGAAAGGCAGGGGTACAACAATGGCAGTGAAACAGACCGCAGGGCGGGATGCTCTGGGCGAATTTGCGCCCAAATTTGCGGAACTTAACGATGAGGTACTATTCGGGCAGGTGTGGAGCCGAGAGGATAAACTCTCCCTCCGGGACCGCAGCCTTGTGACGGTGGTGGCACTGATGGCGCAGGGACTGACGGACTCCTCGTTTCGGTATCACCTGACGGCAGCGAAAAACAACGGTATTACCCGGACTGAGATTGCAGAGATCCTGACCCATGCGGCATTTTATGCAGGCTGGCCCAAGGCGTGGGCGGCTTTCCGCATGGCCAAGGAAGTCTGGGCAGAGGACGCTGCAGAGGATGCCAAGGCAAAGCACCAGAGTGAAATGGTGTTCCCCATCGGTGCATCCAACGACGGTTTTGCACAATATTTCAGCGGAAAAAGCTATCTGGCCCCCCTGTCCACCGCACAGGTTGGCATTTACAACGTCACCTTTGAGCCGGGCTGCCGGAACAACTGGCACATCCACCATGCTGCAAGGGGCGGTGGGCAGATCCTTGTCTGCGTGGCAGGCCGGGGCTACTATCAGGAATGGGGCAAAGCGCCGCAGGAGCTGCATCCGGGCGATGTGGTGAACATTCCCCCGGAGGTCAAGCACTGGCACGGTGCTGCACCCGATTGCTGGTTCTCTCATCTGGCAGTGGAAGTGCCTGGTGAGGGCACCTCTAACGAGTAGTGCGAGCCGGTGCCGGAAGAAACCTATAAGGAGTTGCGGTGATGCGTTTTGACGTACACCCAACCACGATGAAACAAAAACAGGGTGCGTCCACCCGGACGCACCCTGCCAAAAGCCACAGACGATAGCGATATGTACAACAGGGAGTTCCCCAGAGCAGAGTTCCCATAAAACAGTATTTGCAAAAGTTCCCGCAATGGGGCAGATTTGGCGTGACTCCGGTCACGCCTTTTCTTTTGCTTCCAGTTCATCCAGAGGGATATACCCCAGCCCATCATACTTAATATGGATGTGCT